>DAOWDM010000001.1 GCA_030639035.1 Alphaproteobacteria bacterium | reverse complement strand
TGTAGGAAAGTTTGTGGGTGAAGGCTTGGAAGAGTGATAAGCCCTTCTATGCGGTCAGCAACTTTTTTATATATTCCTGATTCTTCAAATGATTTGCCATTAACTCCTATCGCTCCAAAATATTCGTTAAGCCACAAAATAATAGGAACGTCAGAAAAATTAGAACAAAGCGATATTAAAGCATTAGATGTATCAGATAACGCATGACCACCAGTTATTACAGTATGAATAACAACCTCATGTCCTGCTTCTTTTAGCATGTTAAGAATTTGATTTTGAGCCATATAGGAGCAAAAAGGAACAAATGAACTTGCTCCTGTATCTAAAATCATCGTTTTAGTTTCTTTTTCAGAATTACAGATATCTTCAATAAGCTTGTCAAAATTACGAGTGTTAATTTCGTTGTTTTCCATTAACTCTAATTTTTGAACATTGAAGGTTTTATATTGAGCAAAAGTTCTATTGACGGGGTCTGCATCAACACAAACAGTAATATTATCTGGCTTATTCATAAAATATTGCCCCAGATAATAAGCTATTAAACTTTTACCAACTCCGCCTTTGCCTTGTAAAATCATATGAACTTGCATATTTATTGCCTTTTCTTGTTAAGTTAAAAATATTTGGATTAACTGCACCACTCACGTTCAAAATCTTCCGCATCAATCTCATCGGGCTTAAAGACAAATTCTTGTGAAAGATGAGGATTCGTATTTTTAGGAGCGAATTTTGAAATATTAGGCACGTCAGAAGAAACAGCAGCATCTTCTTCAGACACTTCAGCTTTTTCTTCTTTCGGATTTTCTCGGAAATAATTTTCTATATCAATTTGACTGTCGTCTTTTGATGGTTCGCTTTTATGAACCACAGAATCCGCTTTTGACGATTCTGGAAGAACAAAAATAGAACTTTTTTCAATCGAGTCTATTTTTGGTGTGAAATCTGCAATGGAAGTTAAATTTATCTGTTTTGAGATAATGCGGTAGAAAATAGCACGACAACAAGAGATACTACCTTGTTCTTTCAATGTTTGAAAGATGTAACCCCTTGTTAACCCTTTGTTAAGCAATGATTTTATTTCTGGAATATTTGCCAGAACTTCATTTTTTGCTTGTCCGTACCGCTTCATACTTATAAACTCCGAGTTTAGTAATTAAAAATATTTAATTACTGACTCGGGGTTTATATTACCTAGACATTCTCTACACCTTCGGTTTCAGGAGGACGATGGGGTGGGGTGTCATAATTGACATCTATAAGAATGACAGGTGAGGGTTATAATTTTACTACGCCACTAACATTTCTTACAAGGACAGTAAAAACACTACGATTTTAGCAACAGTTTTATATAAATGATTATATAGTAACCGCCGTCACAGCTTTTTTCTACCGTTATGATATTATTAAAGCATTCATTCAACTCTTTGGGGAGGTGAAAATGTTTTGGAATATGTTTTTAGATTGTTTGTGGGAGATTGGCTATCTTTTAATAGAGTTGGTTAATGAGATTCCATTTTGGTTGTTTATTCCATTATGTTTTGTTGCTCCTTTTGTTCTTTTACAAGTTTTTCAACACATATCAAAAACGTCTCCTTGGGAAGTAGTTAAATCACTTCTTGTAGGATTGTTTTTTGGTGTTGTAATAATAAACTTGGTTAATTTTATTGATTAGACACTATCTATTTTATATGGGAATCATCTTTTTCAAGCCTACCACTTCTACCGTCCTCCTGAAACCAAAGGTGTAGGGAAGCTATAACGAAGTTATAGCCCCTCACAAACAAGTTTAGCATTGACAGGTTAGTTTTTTATCATCGAATTAGATAACATTTACAAGTATGACAAGAGTTGGTTTGCAAAGCTATGTAAATAACAACACTTTAAATGGAACATAGCCTTAACTAATCAAAGTAAGCAGAGAATCAGCGAGACAGGTGTCGTTGTTTGATAATAACTGCTTTTGTTGTTTTTTCATTGTCTTTAATTTCTGTAATGCGTGTTTTGGCTTTGTTTTGACGGATTTCTATTAAGCGAGATTCAAGACGTTTTTTCAAGTATGGATTGCTCGTTTTTGTCGCTAAATCTTTGAATGATTTTCTGTCAGATTCATTCAAGTTTTTATAAACATGATTTTTGAGCTTTTTCTTAGTAGCCTCATCTGAAAAACTAGCTTCAATTCCGCATAAAGCGATGTCGATAAATTCAGCTTTTGAGAATCCAAAGTTTTCTTTAGCGATTCTGTATTCTTTGCCTGTGTGCGTACCGAAAATTCCTGCATCATCTGGGTTGATAGTTACACGAACACCTGCGTCATAAAGTTTACGCAAAGGGTGTTTATCTAAAGAACCTTCAAGCTTTTGCACAAGAAGTCTGTTGCTGGTAGGGCATACTTCCAGCATGATGTTTTTTTTCGCAAGCTCTTCCACAAGTTTCGAGTCTTCGATAGCACTGATTCCATGACCAATGCGAGAAGCTCCAGCTTCTAATGCGTCCCATATGCTTTGTGAATCTCTGATTTCTCCTGCGTGAAGAGCAAGAGGAAGTCCAGCTTCTTTATGAGCTGTTTCTACAAGTCCTTCATGGAAATCTTTAACTTCAAATTCATTTTCATTGCCAGCCAAACCAAATCCAGTAACCAGTTTATGAGGGTTATCTTTGACGAGTTCTGCAACTTCTTTTACGTTTTCAACGCCCATGTTGCGAACGCCTGTAGCAATAAAACGAGTCTCTAATCCAGTCTCTTTTTTTATTTCTTCTGTTGCTTTGGTCATTCCAGACAGCATTGCTTTATATTTCTCAGCGTTAAGAGTTACCTTGCCTGTTTTAGGTTCTACTTCAGAGGCCATGTGAACAGGAGAAATAATCAGCTCAACATAAATCCCGCCTTCTTGTGCGTTTTTAGAAAGATAATCTTTTGTAATGGTATAATAATCTTCTGGAGTGCGTACAAGATTCGCAACATCATCATAGGTGTTGATAAACCCCATAAAGTCGCCTTCTTCATAGCCATAGCGACCATTTGGAAAATCTTTTTTGTCGTATGAACCGTCTTTCATAATCAAATCATCAGAAAGATTAACGCCGTGCCGTTTAGCAAGAACTAGGCAAATTTCAGGCGTTACAGTACCTTCAATATGCTCGTGTAATGTAACTTTCGGCATAGAGGCAATGTCATATGAGTGCTGTTTTTCAGTTTTATTTTTTAGCATTTTATATTACCCATAGATAAAAAAACAATACTAACTTGGTTTAATCTTGTTGTCAATGTTCCGTCCAGTCTTTGTCTATGTGGTGGTGTGATGAAAAAATTAACGATTTATTAGAAAAAAATGATACTATACTTGAAGTTAAACGTATGCTTTAATAATAGTATTGCGGTAAAGTCTTGAATAAGGGCGTTAGGAGTCTGGAATAGTGATGCAGAGTTTTACATATAAAGGCATTGTTGCAAGTGTTTCGGTATTTTCTATACTGATGCTTGTTTCATTGACAGCTTGCACAACATTTTCTGGTGATTTTGATTCATCTTCGTGGCTTGAAGATGAAACAGAAGCGGTTGATAGCCACACCTCAGCTTCTTCTGATGAAAAAGAGGTCTGGAGTAAAGCTTCGAGTCAGAAAAAAGCTACAAAACATCATAGTGATAATGGTGCTACCACTTATGATGAAAATGTTAAACGCAACAAGCCTAAAACAGTAAAACCTCTTGAAGAAAAAAAGAAAGTTGTTCGCAAAGAAACTCCTCCTGCTCCATATAAACAGCCTGTAAAAGAAGTTACAGCTTCTATAATTGAAGCCGCACCAAGTCCAGAAAAAATAGAAACTGCTGTTGTGGAGTCTGTTGTTCCAGAAGTTGTAGTTGCAGATTATAATACTACTGATGTCTCACCTTTAGTTCCGTTTGATGGTTCTACTTTTCAAGAGGAAATCGAAAGCCCGAGAGGAATAATGGAATCTAATAAAGATTTAGCTGGAGTATCGTTTCTTGCTGCTACGATTTATTTCCCTCATGGTTCGGAAAGATTGTCTGAAAAAAGCTTAAATATGTTGCGTGAAGTTATTGAAATGCGACGGATACACAAAGGAAATATTCGTGTTGTAGGTCATGCTTCCAGTCGTACAAGAAATATGGAATATGTGGAACATGTAATGGCTAACTTTGATGTCTCTATGAAAAGAGCTTCAACAGTATGTGCCGAACTTCTTAAGCTTGGCGTATCTCCAAAACATGTTTTCTTTGGAGCGGCTTCTGATAATGAGCCTATTTATTACGAGGTAATGCCGTCAGGTGAAGCATTAAACCGTCGTGCAGAAATATTTATAGACTACTGATTCCCAATCTTAAGTTGAAGTAAAAAAGCGTCAGAAAAAAACTGTCTGTACGATGAGCTTATTTGTTTTTTTTTATAGAGTTTCAATATACTATCCATGATTAGGTTATTAACTTAAAATGTGAAGAGTAAAATCATGGAACAAGAATTTCACCAAATAAGAAGCCTCCCTCCATATGTGTTCGCAGAAGTGAACGAAATGAAGGCAAAGGCTAAAGCAGAAGGGCGTGATGTCATAGATTTTGGCATGGGAAACCCTGATCAGCCTACACCTCAGCATATAGTAGACAAGCTTTGTGAAGCTGCAAATAATCCGAAAATGCACGGTTATTCTACATCTATTGGTATTCCAGAACTACGTAAGGCTCTTAGTTCATATTATGGACGACGTTTTAATGTAGACCTTGACCCTGAAACAGAAGTTGTATCTTCTATCGGTTCTAAAGAAGGACTCGCCAGTCTTGCAAAAGCCATTACAAGCCCTGGTGATACAATACTTGTGCCGAATCCAAGTTATCCGATTCACTTGTTTGGTTTTATTATTGCAGGTGGTTTTTTAAAGCCTATGCCTATTAAACCTGACGAAAATCTTATTAAGGCTATTGACCATGCTGCACGTTACAGCGTTCCAAAACCTACTGCAGTAGTTATCAGTTATCCTTCAAATCCAACTGCTTTAATGGCTGATTTAAGCTTTTACGAAGAAGTTGTAAAAGTCTGCAAAAAGCATGACATTTACATTCTTTCCGATATAGCTTATGCAGAATTATATTTTGACGGAAACAAGCCTCCATCAATGCTTCAGGTTAAAGGAGCAAAAGACATTACTGTAGAATTTTATTCATTGAGTAAAACATACAACATGCCAGGCTGGAGAATAGGATTCGCTGCTGGTAACAAAAAACTTATAGCTGCTCTTACAAGAGTGAAATCATATCTTGATTATGGTTCTTTTACCCCAATTCAGCTTGCTGCTACAGAAGCTTTGAATGGACCTCAAGATTGCGTTGAAGAAATCCGCACTATGTATCAGGGCAGAAGAGACGTACTGATAAGCAGTTTTGCAAAAGCTGGCTGGAATATTCCGAAACCTCCTGCAACAATGTTTGCATGGTCTGCTTTACCTGAACAGTTTAAGCATCTAAGTTCTATGGAATTCACAAAACTCTTGCTTAACGAAACTGGTATTGCAGTGTCTCCTGGTGACGGATTTGGTGAGTTTGGTGAAGGTTTTGTACGACTTGCTATAGTTGAGAACGAAGCTAGAATTCAGCAGGCTGCAAAAGAACTTGAACGCTTTATGGCTAATTCAAGTAAGATTCTTGAAGACTATGAAAGAAGAAAAGCATAAAAAGTGAGCAGCTCATTAAAAATAGCAATAGCTGGTCTTGGCACAGTCGGTGTTGGTGTAATCAAACTCTTTCAGCAACAGAAAGAACTTCTTTATGCTCGCACTGGCTGTGCTGTGGAAATTACGGCCGTTTCTGCTCGAACACAAAAAGACAGGGGCGTCTCTCTTAATGGCATGAAATGGTATGATGATGCTGTTGAAATGGCAAAAACAGCCGATGCAGATGTTATTATAGAGCTTATAGGCGGTTCGACAGGCGTTGCTAAAAATGTATGCGAAGCTGCTATTGATGCTGGTCGTCATGTAGTTACAGCTAACAAAGCTTTGATGGCTGTTCATGGAAACGAACTTGCTCTTAAAGCTGAAAAAGCTAGTGTCGCCCTTTCATATGAAGCTGCTGTTGCTGGCGGTATTCCTATTATCAAGTCAATGCGTGAAGGCTTGATAGGCAATAAAATTAGCAATGTTTATGGCATCTTAAACGGTACATGCAACTATATTCTTACAATGATGCGTGAGACAGGTCGTGAATTTGATGATGTTTTAAAAGAAGCTCAAGAACTAGGATATGCAGAATCAGACCCCAGTTTTGATATTGATGGAATAGATGCCGCTCATAAAATTGCATTGCTTGCAAGTCTGGCTTTTGGCTGTCCTGTAAACTTTAAATCTGTTTCTATTGAAGGTGTAAGGCGTATTTCACAGCTTGATATTGAATACGCAGAAGAGCTTGGCTACCGCATCAAACTGCTTGGTATAGCACGCAAAGATGACAACGGTGTTCAGCAGCGTGTGCATTTGTGCATGGTTCCTAAAGAACTGCCTATTGCTAATGTTGATGGAGTTCTTAACGCTGTTGTTACAGAAGGCGATTTTGTCGGCAGGACAGTTCTT
Source organism: Alphaproteobacteria bacterium (assembly GCA_030639035.1). Taxonomy (GTDB): domain Bacteria; phylum Pseudomonadota; class Alphaproteobacteria; order DAOWDM01; family DAOWDM01; genus DAOWDM01. The sequence continues at coordinate 2,843 of DAOWDM010000001.1, read as the reverse complement.
GAAGGACGTGGAGCAGGTGAGTCTCCAACCGCTTCAGCCGTTGTCGCTGATGTTATGGATATAGTGGCAGGCAAGCACTTGCCAGTATTTGGTATTCCTGCAAAAGAAATGGAAGCATTGCCATCTATTGGCATGGACGAATATGAAGGTTCTTATTATGTGCGGCTTATTGTTAAAGATGAGCGTGGAGTTATTGCATCTATAGCCACCGCTTTAAGTGATGAGAATGTATCTGTAAAAACGCTGTTACAGCGTCAGAGTGCGTCAAAAGCTCCTGTTCCTGTAATTATGGTTTTACATAAAGCAAAAGAAGTTTCTGTAAAACAGGCTCTTGCAAAAATCGAGGAACTTGATGCAATAGTTGAGCCTCCATATATGATAAGGATAAAGAGTTTTTAATGCAGGATTCTAATGATAATTCAGAAACAAAATCAGCCTTTCTAGATGTTGAAAAATCTTTTGGCGGGAATCGCTGGCAGGTTCGTGAATATGACGAGCGACTAGCTGATACATTTGTTCAAAGATTTGACGTTCCAGATATTGTTGGCAGAGCTATGGCTTCTCGTGGAGTAGAGCTTGATGATGCGAAAAATTTTCTTAATCCAACTTTGCGTTCATTGCTACCAGACCCGTCTATTCTTAAAGGTATGGACAAGGCGGTGGAAAGAATCTCCAAAGCTGTTACAACAGGTGAAAAAGTAGCGATTTTTGGTGATTATGATGTTGATGGAGCGACTTCATCAGCACTGTTGAGCCGTTTCCTTGTTTCTGTAGGTATTGAAACCGAAATTTATATACCTGACCGTCTTGCAGAGGGGTATGGTCCTAATGCAGATGCTATTTTAGGGCTTCAGAAGAATGGAGCTTCATTGCTGATAACTGTTGACTGCGGAACAACTTCATTTGAACCTCTTGAAGCCGTTGCCAAGACAGGTCTTGATGTTATTATTGTTGACCACCATGAAGCAGAAGCTAAGCTTCCTCCAGCTGTTGCCGTTGTAAATCCGAAAAGAATAGATGACGATAGTTCATACACTTATCTTGCTGCTGTAGGAGTAGTTTTTTTTCTGGTAGTTGCCGTCAATAGAGAGTTGAGAAAACAGGGCTGGTATGATTCTTCAAAAGACAGAACAGAACCTAATCTCATGCAATGGCTTGATTTAGTTGCTCTTGGGACTGTTTGTGATGTTGTTCCTCTAGAGGGCGTGAACAGGGCTTTTGTTAAAAAAGGTCTGGAAGTTATATCTGCAAGAACTAATGCAGGGCTGGTGGCTTTGAGTGATGTTTCCAGAGTCAATGAACGTCCGACAGCTTACCATCTTGGTTATATTTTAGGACCTCGAATCAATGCTGGAGGAAGAGTCGGTTCTTCTGGACTTGGTGCTAAGCTTTTGCAGACAGACGATTCGGTAGAAGCTGCTGATATTGCTCTTAAACTGAATGATTTTAATAATAACCGTAAAGATATTGAATCTGTAGTTCTGTTTGAAGCAATTGAGCAGGCAGAAGAAAATGAAAAACTTAATCAGCCTATGGTTTTTGTCTTTGGTGAAAAATGGCATTCTGGAGTCGTTGGTATTGTAGCTGGGCGTTTGAAAGAACGTTATAATTTACCAGCTTGCGTAATGACTCTTGATGAATTTGGCTTAATAAAAGGTTCGGGAAGGTCAATTTCAGGTGTTGATTTAGGAACAACTATTATAGCAGCTCGTCAAGCAGGATTGCTGGTAAATGGGGGAGGGCATGCTATGGCAGCAGGATTCTCTCTTAGAACGGATAAAATTGATGATTTCAGGGAATTCTTAAAAGAACGCATAGCCCTACAGATTGAAAGTAAAAAACTTATTCCTGTGTTAAAAGTAGATGGTGCTGTGGATATAAGTGCGATTACGCCAGATATTATCGAAAAGCTATCAATACTTGGTCCTTTTGGTTCAGGTAATCCAGAACCTCGTTTTATTGTTCCAAATGTACAAATATCACGTGCAGATATTGTTGGAGCAGGTCATATACGGTGTTTTATGACAGGGCAGAGTAGGGGACGGCTAAAGGGCATAGCTTTTCGTGCAGCAGATACAGAAATAGGACAGGCTTTGCTTAATAATTCAGGGGCAGCCTTCCATATAGCAGGCAATTTAAGACTGGATACATGGCAGGGAGCTAACAAGGCTCAATTAATTATTACTGATGTTGCTCAAGTTTCATAAAAAAATAAAATAAACACTTGATTGTTATAAATAAGATATGTATATAAGAGCTTCCTTACATGCGACCCCATCGTCTAGGGGTTAGGACACTGGCCTTTCACGCCGGCAACGCGGGTTCAAATCCCGCTGGGGTCGCCACTTACCTACAGAACTATGAACTCCACAATTAAAATTTTTAGCCTCGTCTATCAGGGCTGTTTTACTGCCTTCTATAAAGATTGAGCTTTTTGTTACTTTTATAATGTTTACAAAAAGTTTGATAAATTCCTTTGCATATTTATCATTGTCATCAAATATAAGTTTCTTTCGCATTTTAAGATTGTTGAAAAATTATTCTAACAATCGAGTCCTAGAGACACAATTTTTTATACAGTACCGACATAATGATTAAATCCGCCTATAGTTTTCCAATCGGCTTTTTTAACGGAATTAGAGCCAATAAAACCACTGGTAGAAAAAAATGTGATTTTATTGTGAATGAGATGGTTTTTATGTAAGGTGGTTTTAAGGTATATTAAAGCCGTGTTTTTATTCTTATTGGAGTTCTGTTGTGTTTAAGAAAAAAGTTTGGATTCTATTCATGTTGTTATTGCCGTTTCTTAGTGGTTGCGAAAAGCCAGAAGCAGAGAAGAAAGA
>DAOWDM010000059.1 GCA_030639035.1 Alphaproteobacteria bacterium | reverse complement strand
TCAAAAAGAACTAGAAGAAGTCGGAGTCATTTTCTGCTCTATATCAGAGGCAGCAAGAAAGCACCCAGAACTTTTGAAGAAATATCTTGGCTCTGTTGTATCTCAAAGTGATAATTTTTTCTCTTGTCTGAATGCTGCTGTTTTTTCAGGTGGTACATTCGTTTATGTCCCTAAAGGTGTTAGCTGTCCGATGGAGTTAAGCACCTATTTCAGAATAAACTCAAAAAAAATAGGGCAGTTTGAAAGAACTCTTATAATTGTCGAAGACGGAGCATATGTAAGCTATTTAGAGGGCTGTACAGCAATTCAGCATGATGAAAACCAGCTTCATGCTGCCGTTGTGGAATTGGTGGCAATGGATAATGCTGAAATAAAATATTCTACAGTTCAAAATTGGTATCCAGGAGATAAAGACGGCAAAGGAGGGGTTTATAATTTCGTTACCAAGCGTGGTCTTTGCAAAGGTAAAAACTCTAAAATCTCATGGACTCAGGTTGAGACTGGTTCTGCGATTACATGGAAATATCCAAGCTGTGTGTTAAAAGGAGATAACTCTATAGGGGAGTTTTATTCTGTAGCAATTACAAATAATCATCAGCAGGCAGATACTGGTTCAAAAATGATTCATATGGGGAAAAATACAAAATCCACCATTATTTCAAAAGGAATTGCAGCGGGATTTTCAGACAGTTCTTATCGTGGTCTTGTGAAAATGACTCGAAATGCTGACAAAGCTCGTAACTTCACAAGATGCGACAGTCTTTTGGTAGGTGATACTTGTGGAGCTCATACTTTCCCATACATTGAAAGTAGAAACCCATCTGCAACTATAGAGCATGAGGCAACTACTGCTAAAATAAGTGATGAGCAATTGTTTTACTGCACACAACGTGGATTATCTCAGGAAGAAGCTGTCTCACTGATTGTAAATGGCTTTTGTAAGGAAGTTATGAGAAAACTCCCAATGGAATTCGCTATCGAAGCAAGCAAGCTGGTAGCTGTAAGTCTTGAAGGAAGTATTGGTTAAAATGCCATTAGATAAAAGGAAAAACTAAACATGGCTTTGTTGGAAATTCAGGATTTGCATGTATCTGTAGGACAAAGAGAAATCCTGAAAGGGGTCAATCTTACAATAAATGCAGGTGAAGTTCACGCTGTTATGGGACCTAACGGAACAGGAAAAAGTACTCTGTCTTATATTATTTCTGGTCGTAAAGGTTATGACATTACCAAAGGTAAAATACTTTATGATGGTAAGGATTTGCTAAGTATGGAACCTGAAATTAGAGCTAGAGAAGGAATATTCCTTGCTTTTCAATATCCAGTTGAAATCCCTGGAGTTCCTACTGCAACTTTTTTGAAATATGCTTGCAATGCTATTCGCAAACATCAGGGAAAAGATGAACTTGATGCTGTTGAATTCCTTAAGCTTGTGCGTAAAAAGACAAAACTTCTTGGTGTAAAAGACGATATTATTAAGCGTTTTTTAAATGTAGGTTTCTCAGGCGGAGAAAAAAAACGTGTAGAAATGCTGCAAATGGCGATTTTAAATCCTAAACTGGCAATTCTTGATGAAATGGATTCAGGGCTTGATATTGATGCTTTGAAAGTTGTTTCAAGTGGTGTGAATTTATTGCGTGATAAAGACAGAGCTATGCTAGTTATTACACATTATCAGCGTCTTCTTAATTATATTGTACCTGATTATGTTCATGTTCTTACTGATGGCAGGATAGTAAAAACTGGCGGAAAAGAATTGGCATTTGAGCTTGAAGAAAATGGATATGCTAAATACATGGGGGCAGCTTGAAAAAATGAGCCTTGAAAACTTGCCATTCATTACAAACGCTGAAACTTTTTCTGATTATCCTAATTTGCGGCAGAAAAGCCTTGAGTCCTATAAAAAACAAGGGATTCCTCTACGGAAAGAAGAATGGAGATATACAAAGTTAAATTCCTTGCTGGAGGTTGATTTTAAGACTTCACCTGAAGTTTATCTCGATTTTATTCCAGAGTTTAAAACTAAGTCTATTGATGCTTATAATTTTGTTTTGGTAAATGGAAAATTCAGAAAAGATTTGTCTTTTGATGGAGAAATTCCAGCAGATGTTACAGCTTGCCTGTTATCCGAATTTAATGAAAATATTCCAGAGTGGCTTAACGAGCAGTTTGGAGTAACGGCTAAAATAGAAGATGCTTCTTTTGCAGCTTTGAACAGTGCTAATTTCTCTGATTGTTTAGTGATTCGTCTTGCAGATGATGTAGTTCTTGATAAGCCTATTCATATAATTTCAATTGGCATGTCTGCAAATGAGCCGATTGTATTTTATCCTCGTATTTTGATTCGTGTAGGCTTTGGAAGCAGTGCAACCGTTATTGAAAGCCATATAGGAATTGACGGAGAACCTTATTTTTCAAACAGCGTAACGGAACTGTATGTAAGGGAAGGTGGTAAACTTCATCATTATAAACATCAGGACGAGCAGAAAAACTCTTTCCATATAGCTATGACACAAGGAATTGTGGAAACAAGAGCTGTTTATGAGAATTTCGTTCTTCAAACAGGTGCG
>DAOWDM010000127.1 GCA_030639035.1 Alphaproteobacteria bacterium | reverse complement strand
TACCTCTCAGCTGTCATTGCGAGAAGCGACAATCTATTTTAAACGAGGAGATTGCCACGTTACGCTAGCAATGACATCGAGGGGTCGTTTCCTTTTTGTCTTTCTCCTACAGTCGTCACCTTTAAAGTGGATTCTGAATCAAGTTCAGAATGACGGTTGGTGTGGTCGCCTTACGCTCACAATAAGATTGCCACGTCGCTATGCTCCTCGCAATGACGGGGAAATGATACGCTCCTAGCAACAGTTTCCTTTAACATAGCTGTTTTTTTATTATTATATGCTTATAGAGGCAGTACTAACCTGACTTTCAGCCCACCTAATGGGCTGTCTTCAAGGAATATTTTTCCGCCGTGACCGCTGATTATGTCTCTGGCTATTGTAAGCCCTAGACCTACTCCGCCTGTCATGGGGTTTCTTGAATCTTCAAGACGGACAAAGGCATCAAAGACTTCTTTTCGTTTTTCCAAAGGAATTCCTGGGCCGTCATCTTCTACAATCAATTCTATAGCATTATTACGTTGCTCTAGTTTAACAGCAACATTATTTCCATAGCGTAATGCGTTTGAAACTATATTTGAAATGCACCTTCCGAATGAATTAGGACGCAAGGGGACTTCAAGTTTTTCTTCTATATTAAAGTCAATTTCTGCACCTTCACGTTTAAAGCGGTCAATAATATCTTCCAGCAGTTCGTCAATTTTTATATCTTGTGTTTTTTCTTGCCCATCTCCACGAGCAAAAGAAAGATATCCTTCGACCATATGCTCCATATCTGAAACATCTTCTTTTAAGCCTTCGACCTCCTCGGCATTGCCCATCATAGCAAGAGCCAGCTTCATGCGAGTAAGCGGAGTTCGCAAGTCATGAGAAACGCCTGCCAGCAGTTTTGTTCTTTCGTTTATTTGAGCTTTTATTCTGTCTCTCATTACCATAAAAGCTTTGGCGGCTTTTCGTACTTCAGTTGCTCCTTCTGGTTTGAAGTTTGCAACTTTTTGCCCTTTTCCAAAAAGATTAGCAGCTCTTGCAAGGCGTATAACAGGGCGAACTTGATTCCGCATGAACAGCATTGCTACTATAAATAATAAAAGAGAAGCTCCAATTGTCCATATGACAAAAACATAAGTTGTAGTGCTGAAAAGTCTTTTCTTTGGAACAATAATTTCCATAACCATGTCAGGTAATTGAAGCTCTATTAGGATTTTTCTGTCTTGAAAACTACCTTTTAAAAGAAAAGGATAGTGAATGTTGTCGTTCATTGCTCTAGTTAAGGCTTTTATAGCAAGGTCTTTTGAAGGTTCAGCAGGTGTGTCTGAAAGAGTCCCTTTGTGAACAGAAATTTTAAGGTGCATGTGAGCTTCAGCTACTGCAAAAATCCAGTCGTGATTTTCTTCTCCAGGGAAAGCCTGTATAAGATTGACAACAGCTGATATGTCTCCAGTCAGCCCATTAGCAAGCTTTCGCCCTACAGCTTCCCAGTGCCGTTCGTAAAAAACAAACGCTGTAACAACTTGAATCAAAACAAGAGGAATGACAATAATAAGTAATGACCTTGCCATAAGGCTTTTAGGTGCAATACGAGAAAACAGCTTTTTTCTAATTGTTTTTAATATACTAAAATAATTCATTAATCTGATACTAACATATAGCCTTTTCCGCGTATAGTTTGAATGTGTCTTGGTAAGCGAGGGTCGTCCTCTATTTTTTTACGCAACCTTGTTACTTGCACGTCAATAGTTCTTAAATTTTGACCAGAATCTGTGCGAGAAGCAAGTTCTTCACGAGAAAGAGTGTGTTTTTTGTTTTCTACAAGAACTTTGAGTAGGATTGCTTCTGCTGGTGTTAATTTTACAATTTGTCCGTTACGTGAAAGTTCGTTTCTATCTGTATTATAACTGCATGTTCCGAACTTAAGTTCTTTTTTTGAATTGCTTTGCTCTTTTGGGACTCGCCGCAGAATACTGTTTATTCTCAATAATAACTCTCTTGGTTCAAAAGGTTTTGTAAGATAGTCATCTGCACCATGTTCAAGACCTGCGATTCTGTCTTTGGTTTCTACCATAGCAGTCAGCATTAATATTGGTACATCGTTGTTTTTACGCAAAGAGCTTGTCAAACTAAGTCCATTTTCTTCAGGCATCATAACGTCAACAATAAGCATGTCAAACTCAAGCTTTGCAAGCCATTCACGTGCTTCCGAGGCATTTGCGGCTGTTGTTATGACAAATCCGTTGTCGCTAAGATATTTTTTAAGAAGAGACCTAAGTCGCTTGTCATCATCAACGACAAGAATATGTTGAAACTTCATTCGTTATTTCCTGTTTTTAACGTCTATTATAAATAGACATGTGTAGTGTGATAATGTTATTTATTATTATATTGATTACTATAAAATTAAAGCAAATAAGGAAAAATAGCTATGGCAACAATTCCATTTGACGACCGTGATGGAAAAATCTGGTATGACGGAAAACTTGTAGAATGGCGTGATGCAAATATACATCTTCTTTCTCATAGTCTTCATTATGGTTCTGCTGTGTTCGAAGGAACACGCATGTATGACGGTAAAGTCTTCAAACTTAAAGAGCATGTGGAAAGACTGATAAAATCAGCTCAAATTCTAGGATATGAGCTTCCTTATTCATGTGATGAAATAATGGAAGCTACTCTTAAAGAATTTGAAGCAAACAACCTTACAGAAGGTTATGTACGTCATGTAGCATGGCGTGGTGCAGATGAAATGGGACTCGGTGCAAGAAACACAAAGATTCATCTTGCAATAGCAGCTTGGGACTGGCCTTCATACTTTACAGAAGAAGAAAAAATGAAAGGTATTTCACTTAGCACAGCTGATTGGAAAAGACCTGACCCTGCTACAGCTCCATGTCATGCAAAAGCTGCGGGGCTTTATATGATATGCACTATCAGCAAGCATAAAGCTATGGATAAAGGCTATGCTGATGCTCTTATGATTGATTTCCAAGGTTATATTGCGGAATGTACTGCCGCCAACCTTTTCTTTGTTATGAATGGAGAACTTCATACTCCAGACCCATATTGTTTCCTTGATGGAATTACTCGTCAAACAGTAATCGAGCTTGCTGAACGTCGCGGATACAAGGTTGTTGTTAGAAAAATCAAACCAGAAGAAATTGTAAACGCTCAGGAAGTTTTTGTTACAGGAACGGCAGCAGAAATTACTCCTGTTTCTAAAATTGATGACCATACTTTTACCACAGGCGAAGTAACAAAGGCTCTTATGAAAGATTATGCTATGGAAATTAGAAAATAATCTGATTAACAGAATCACAGCCATATTTTTTATGGCTGTGATAATTGTTGTTTTTGTTGCTTCTTCTCAGTCTTTTGCTAAAGGGGAGGAGGGGCGACACTCTCTTGATGTTGCAATCGACAAGCTTTTCAGCAAAATTTCTAAAAGTAATACTGATACTCCAAACATTGTAATGATTGTCCCTAGCAATTTCTATGAGTTGGATTCTGAAATAAGTATGCCTCTGGCTGTTGGCATAACTGACCATATTATCAGCAGGATTAAGAAATCAGGCGTTGATGTTTTTAAGCCTGTTTTAGGTAATCTAAACGGTTGGGTTTTTCAGGGCTACTGGAGTCTTTATGAAGACAAAATAACAATGAATCTTCAGGCTGTTCCATGGATAGACGGACAGCGTGGAAAAATGATTATGGTTCCTGTCTCTATTCCTGTTGAGGAAATAGCAGAAGCCTTAGATGCTCATAAAGATATGGACGTATGGGGCAGGACGTTAGTTCGTCGTCTTCAGGCAGAGACTCCTCAAGAAAAAGTACAAAGAATTTATGTATCATCTATAACCAGCGAAGATGAGCGTGTTGATATGAAGTTTATCATGCAGTTGTCTCGGTGGATTAAGGATTCTTTATCAGACAGCATTATTCTGCTTCCTATAAATGTTTCCGATGAGCTATCTGATATTGATGATGAAGTGCTGTTGAGGCGTGCATCAGAACCTAGAATGAGTTTGACGGCTGATTTATTAGAAGCTGATTTAGAACTTAACGGAGAAATTGGATTAAGTAGAGAAGAGATTATTATAAATGCTTTTCTTGAAATGCCTTTTGAAGAACACCGAATTGAAATTCCAATGGCTTTTCCGATTGATGTACTTCCTAAAAAAATGCGTCCAAAAAAATTAGAAGCAAGAAAAATACCGTTTGACAGACTGGAAGCAGACAAACGCAGTCGCTTGCAAAGAAATAGTGAAAATTTAAAACATAATGCTTCATTTTCTATGAATGACTGTCTTGTCGAGATAACAAGCAATCATGGGAATCAGTTGCCGACATATGACAAAG
>DAOWDM010000268.1 GCA_030639035.1 Alphaproteobacteria bacterium | reverse complement strand
GAATAATCTTCTGAATCAAGATGACAATGGCTGTCTATAAACATATTACTTGCCCCCTACTCTATTAAAAAGCGTTTCTTATCAATAAAAAAGCATTTATAACAGCTTGTTTTTTATCAAGATTTACCTTGTTTGTATTTGAGAAAGTTTCGACAATTTCTTCTCGCACTTCAATCCATTTATCAAGACTGTTAGCTTGTAAAAACTTATTGATAACTGCAATTTCACCAGAAATAATTTCTTTTACAGGTATGTTTCTAGCACCAACTCTAATCATTCGGGCTAACCAACTGAAAATCATATCAGAAACAGTTTTCCATGAATTATCTGAAGAAATAGCTTTATCAGCAAAAGCATGTAAGTTTACAATATCCAAGTTAGGAAAAGTATTAAACAGAGAAATCATTTCTTTGCAAAGAACTAGCCCCCCGCTCTCTTCTATTGCTAAAGCTTTGCCTATGCTTCCTTCGGCAAGCAGTGTAAGCGACCACGCATCAGCATCTGAAATTTCTGGCATATATTTTCGCACAAGAGAAAAAACCTGCTCATCTTGCAATGGACGAAGAACAAGCTGGCTGCATCTTGAGCGGATAGTCGGCAGCAAACTGCTTGGATTATGGCTTATCAGCATCATAAGAGCCTTTTCTGGTGGCTCTTCAAGCATTTTCAAAACAGCATTTGCACTGTTGTCATTCATTTCATCAGCACTGTCTATTATAACTATACGCCAGCCACCTTCTGCCGATGACATGGAAAAGAAATTCCCTATACCTCGTATATCGTCAACTTTGATTACACTGCTTTTTTTTCGTTTGTTATCTTCTTCCCATGAGTCTCTTGTCCATTTACCAGAAGCTATTTCTTTTTCAATTTTTTTACGTTCAGTATCGTTATAGCTTCTTTCTATAACTTTTAAGTCAGCATGTCCTTTTGATGAAATTCTTTTGAATAAAGGTAAGTTAGGAGATGTTTCTAATGTATCAGATGAGGTTTGTTCTAAAGCATTTTGGGCAAGAATAAACCTTGCAAAACGATATGCTAGAGTAGCTTTGCCTATTCCATAAGAACCAGTTATCAGCCATGAAGAAGACAGTTTGCTGCTGTTCCAAGTATCAAGCAGATACTGTTCGGTTTTTTCATGCCCTATTAGATAAGGGTTTTCTCTTGGAAACAGAATTTTTTGCTCGTTGTCAGTCATTTAATATTAAAACGTTCTATTACAACATCAAGAATGGCTTTATGCACATTTTCAGGTGTGTTATCAGCATTAATAACAGCACATCTTTCAGGCTCTTGCTCTGCTATATCAAGATATGCTTTGTGAAGTCTGTTGTGGAATTCAATGTTCATGCGTTCGTAACGGTCTTCATTTCCACCTCTGCTGTTTGCCCGCTTAAGACCTATTTCAACTGGAAGGTCTAGAATCAATGTCAAATCAGGAGCAAAACTACCCATTACAATATTGTATATTGAATATACTTTTTCTTTTTCCAATCCTCTGCCATAGCATTGATAAGCCATGGTTGAATCAGCAAATCTATCACAAATAACCCACTGCCCTTTTTCGAGTGCTGGTAATATCGTATTTATCAGATGGTCTCTTCTGGCAGCAAAATACAGCAAAGTTTCTGTAACAGTGTCCCACCGTTCAGGTTCTCCTGTAACAAGCAAGTTGCGGATTTCCTCCGCACCTTCTGAGCCTCCAGGTTCTCTGGTAGAAATTGTGCTTATTCCTGACTTCTTGAGATGCTCGACAAGCATAGAAGCCTGTATTGACTTACCAGTCCCCTCTCCGCCTTCCAGAGTTATGAAATGTCCTTTTTTTTTCATGCGACTACAACTTTTTCGGCAAACCTATTATAATGTATTCAAGGGCTGCCATAATTCTTCCTATAAAACCAAGTCGCTTAACGTCTTTTTCTGCCACAAGCGGATATTCAAGAGTTTCCATGTTTGGGACTGTTATTTTAAGAGTTCCAATTCTATCCCCTTTTGTAATAGGAGCGGCTATAGGACGTTCATAAACAACCTTTACTTTGGTTTTTTTGCGTGTTCTTGGTGAAAGAGTAAGCTTGACATTTTCATTAACAATCATTGGAACAGTAGGTTTCTGACCAAGCCATACTTCAGCATCAGAAACCTTTTCCCCTGCTGAGAAGAAACTGTAATTATCGAATTCTCTAAACCCCCACTCAATAAGCTTTGCAGATTCTTCTGCTCGCTCTCTTTCGCTATTTAGTCCGTTGACAACAACAATAAGACGGCGATTATTGCGTTTTACTGAGCCAATCAATCCAAATCCTGATGCTTCAGTATGTCCAGTTTTGAGTCCATCAGCTCCTTTTACACGATAAAGAAGCGGATTTCTGTTCCCTTGCTTGATACCGTTATATGTAAAAGAACGTTCTGAATAAATACTGTAATATTCTGGAAAATCATTAATTATATGACGTGCAAGAACGACAAGATCATAAGGTGTCATAAGGTGGTTTTTATTTGGCCAACCTGTTGAATTTATAAAATTACTGTTTTTCAATCCAAGTTCTTTAGCTCTAATCGTCATATCTTTAGCAAAATAATCTTCAGAACCAGCAAGGTTTTCTGCAATTGTAATGCAAGCGTCATTCCCCGACTGAACTATAATGCCTCGCAACAAATCTTCTATGTGAACTTTTTTATTTGGTTCGAGAAACATAGTCGAACTGCCACTTTTAGTCCCGCCTTTTCGCCATGCATTTTCACTAACAGTAAAAGTATCTTCTAGTGATAGCCTTCCATCTTTCAAGCGTTCGAAAACCATGAAAACAGTCATCAGCTTACTCATAGATGCAGGAGCCATCTGAGCATGTGCATTTTTATCAAGAAGTATAGTGCCTGTATTAAAATCCATAAGAATGGCTTGTTTAGCAACCGTTTCGATTGCTTTTGCATCACTACAAGAAAGCATTGCTACAAAAAATGTAGCTAATACTGCCGTTAATCTAACAATTTGCATATTGTACTGCACCTATTTTTGTAATTGTTGAGGCTTGATTAGTGTCGCACCTTTGCTGCCTGATGCACGAACTTTCTCAATAAGAGTACGAGCTTCTTCAATATTTTTAACAGGACCTACTCTAACACGATGCTATGTTTTGTCACCGATATAAACAGGACTG
>DAOWDM010000102.1 GCA_030639035.1 Alphaproteobacteria bacterium | reverse complement strand
AAATTTCTCATGGTTATTCTCCTACTTCTGCTATGTACCAGTTGTTTTTTGGGCGTATCTGAAGCCTTGTTCCTTGTGGTATTTTCAAGATTGGTTTTAAGTTTATTGTCGTCTCTAAGACTTGAGAGGTGATTTCTCCGAACCTTTGAGACAGTTCTTCAGCTCCAGTCTGAAACATTGCTCCTGATTGTGTATCAGGAGAAGTGCCATCACTTACTTGTGCAGCTGCTCTAACCGCTGTTGAAATTCCAGCTAAAATAAAGGCAGTGCCGTAACGCTCCATAAATCGGTTGTCGATTTCACCGCTTACGCCCAAGTTTCCCTGCTGGTCTGTTCCCATTGCTGAAATTTGCCAGATTTCAGCACGAGAACCAGCTAGGAAAATTGCTTCACAGTCAATTTCTGAACGGCTTAGCCCTTGTTTATTTGGTCCTTTATAAGAACAGACAAGCCTTGAGCCTTTTGGAATAAGAACGTTTCGCCCATGATAACCGAACACATTTCTTGAAACTTGAATAACTACAGGACTGCCTTTTCCTGACAGCTGCGAGTTAATTCCAGTTTCTAAAACACCTGTGATATAGCGGTCTCTTGCGATTAGTCTTGAGTTATCAACAGGAAGTGATGAGGTAACCTTAGGGGATTTATAACTGCTTTTAATCTTCATCTTTGGCAGTTTTTTAGCTTCAGCAGAGATTTGTGGAATAGATGAAGAAAGACTGCTGTTTTCAGGATATATAGTATAAATCTCTGTACGTTTTTTTCTTAAACGATAAATCCGTTGAGCTTCCAAAGACAGCTCGGAATCTTCTTTTTGTTCAGGTTTTAGCTTTGTATCCTGTTTTTTAACAGGTGCAGCAGTCTCTTTTGTTATAATCTGTTTTTGTATTACAACGACAGGAGGAAAATATACTTGTTCTTTCTTTTCCACGACTGGTTCGGGCTTTTTATATTCCCAAGCTGATTTATCAGTTTTAGGTAAAGCATCTGCATTGTCAGCAGGTACAGGACAGCCAAAAGTGCTAGCCAAACCTACAGCAATCATCATATCACACCAAGTCATTGTCTAATCTCCCTGGTACTTAATGCAGAGATATTTATCTCCGATTTTTAAGGAAATTAGATTTTCAATGCTTTCAATGATGAAAGTAGTGTCAACAACTCTGGTATTAACAAGCTCGTCTATTTTATCAATGACGACATAAGCAGTAGGAAGCTCTAGCTTGTCGAACTTTTCTTCATACTGAAGATATGTAAACTGGGAATCTCTAAAAACCACTTTCGGGCGGAGTTCTCTATCTCCCCATAGCTTGTAATTGTCCCAGCCGTGAAGTTTTGAAGGGTCAAACTTGATGTTTCTTACAAAGTCTTTTTCTCTGTCTGGAGCAGACAAGTCTTTAATATCAACATTTTCTATCTTGTCGTTTTCTTCATCTTCAGGATTTAAAATCTCATTAAAATCGTTATTAAGAAAGCTAGAGATTCTAACTACTAAATCTGGCACGTTTTTAGATTTATAACTTTCAGAGCGGATATAAAAACTAAAGACTTCTTTGCTATTGGTATAAACATTTAAATTCGTGTCAATTCCTGAAGCTGTAGGACGTATTGCAATGACATTCGCATCTTTAATTTTTACGTTAAAAGCGGAGCTGTCCCCTAAATCCACAGATTTTATATTAAGATAATACGGCAGAATAATAGTAGTTGTCATAAATTCACGAGTGCGGATTTTATAAACACAGTTTTCACATTTGCGAAAAGTCTTTGCTCCGTCTCTAAGATTAGATTCATTCCATGCCGTTTGAATCTGTCCTCCTGAAAACTCGCTCCTTACCATTTCAGGAAAATCGCCTTTCTCCTGCTTTTTGGCTTGCTTAACCATAGCTGAAGAAGTTTCAGCTTTTGATTTGAAAGTCGGAAATGAGTTCTTTGATTTCGGAGGTCTTTTCATTGCAGTTTGAGCAGAAGCTGTTCCTGCAATCAGTAAAGCCATAACTAAAAAAACTAGCTTTTTCATTACTTTATTTCCTTTTCTTTAATCGACATATCAAGAACTCTAAATCCGTGTGGATTGTCGAATTGTTCGCCTTCTTCGGCTTTATGAGGTTTTGTTTCTATCGCTAGATAAGCTCGCAACTTTTTGCGTTCAATTTCCTTGCCTTTTCGGCTATCTATCTGCTGAAAATCAACTGCATAACGGCGTACGTCATCACGTTCAGAAATTAAATCTGTGCTTTCAATAACAATGGAACGGTTAAGACCAGAAGCAATGGCTTTGTCGATTTCGCCAGTACTAAGTCTTTCTTCATCAAACTTATTGTAATATTCATCGCTTGTATAAATCCATGCTTCTTGAAACCTGTCTGTTTGGCTGATGCCGTCTATTTCAAGAAGCAACCGAACATAACGTTCTGCAAACTGCTCAAATAATAAATCATACCCATTTACTTCTTTTGAAATAGGCTCGACCCGATAAACTCGTTTGTCTTCTGAATCAACTCGAAGCAAAGCAATACGAATTTCTTTCAATGGCATCATCACGCTGATTGCAGAGCCAAGAACAATAGCAAGAGCAATCAAGCCAACATTTATCATCACAGACAAACGCAAGCCCCATGCAAGCCGTCTGTGCATAGCCATGTATAAATGGGGGTCGTCTAGCCACGGCTTATGGTCGCTGTCTTTTGCTTTAGGCATGCAGCTCACTCCAAATAAAAGAAGGATCTTCATAAGGAATTGACATGCAGCCAGCACAAGGGCTTTCTTCTAGCTTGTCGGTATCTGACAAATTGCCGTTTAAATTTCTGGTTGCTGAACAGCCTGTTACAAGTGCTGTAAGAAAGATTATTGCGATAAGTTTTTTCATAATGGTTTTCCTTTTT
>DAOWDM010000179.1 GCA_030639035.1 Alphaproteobacteria bacterium | reverse complement strand
TCTAATGTTTTTTCTAAAAAAGATAAGAAGATTTCTAAAGATAGCGTCAAACAGATTGTTAAAAAAGAAAGCTCTAAAGATAATAAAAGTAGTTTTAAGAAAAAGATAAATCCCTTTATTAAAAAAGAGATAACTAAGAAAGAAGTTTTTAAAAAAGTGAAAGATAAGGAATCCAAATAATTTTTATACTCTTTGTTTTTATTTCTTTTATGCTAAAACAAAAAGTAATTGTAATGCTCTCTGGAGGTTTAGATAGTAGACTTGCTTTAAAGATTATGCAAGAAAAAGGTTTTGAAGTTCTTGCTTTATTAATGCACGCAGAACAGCTTGAAAAAGATTTCGGAGTAGGTCCTCATACGATTTCTTTCCCAAGACTTGAGCCTGCTCTTGGTTCAGAAATTTCATATAATCCACCGTATTTGCTTGATGATTATAACTTCAAAAAACTTGTTGCGATTTTAAGACTCGCAGTTCCATATACAGGCTTGATTCTTACAACAAGAGAAACTGCTGAGTTAAGAAACGAGCTTCTTGAAATAGGAGTCTCTCAGCTTAGTGCAGCTTCCAGAACTTACCCAGGAGCATATGCAGACCCTGAATTTGACAGACCTGATGTTCAGCAATTCTGCATAGGTGATAATCGCTCTTTGGACGAAGTCATATACGACATGCTTGTTACATTTGAATATATACCTTCATTCTGCACAGGCTGTTACAGGCTTGGCAGGACAGGAGACCATTTCATGGGGCTTGCAAAAACAGCTTTTATAAACAGGTGCTGTCTTCCAAATGCTCTACTGACTTTTGATGAGTATTTAGAAGACTATGCTTCTGAAAAGACCAAAAAAGCAGGCAGAGAGCTTATTAAAAAAGAACTTGCAGCACTTCCTGACAAAGAAAAAGTATCATGTATGCTTGAAAGAATCAGTGCAGGAGAAAGAGACTTGTTCTTATGACACATGATGAACTGCTTTACTGGCTTAAAGAAACAGATAAAGACAAACTTGAAGTTTTGTTTTCCAAAGCCGATGAAGTCCGAAAAAAACACGTTGGAGATGACGTTCATTTAAGGGCTTTGGTGGAAATCTCAAACCACTGTTCAAGGCAATGTCATTACTGCGGACTAAGAGCAGGCAACAAAGATGTAAAAAGATATTCCATGAGCAAGGAAGAAATACTTGCCTGTGCAAATAAAGCTGCATCTATGGGCTATGGCACTATTGTCATGCAAGCAGGGGAAGATTTCGGGCTTGATGTTGAATGGCTGGCGGAAGTTATCAAGGAAATAAAACAAAAAACTCCTATGGCTGTTACGTTGTCGCTTGGTGAAAGAACTAAAGACGAGCTTGTTTTATGGAAAAACGCTGGGGCAGACCGCTATTTGATGAGGTTCGAGACCTCAAATGCGAAACTTTTCAAAAAACTGCACCCTCCAATATCTGAAAATGCACCTGATAGAATCCAAATACTGAAAACCTTAAAGCAAATAGGGTATGAAGTCGGAAGCGGTGTGATGACGGGAATACCTAATCAATCTTGGGATTCTCTTGCAAGAGATATTGAGCTATTTAAAGAGCTTAACCTAGATATGATAGGGAGCGGTCCTTATATTGCTCACCCAGACACGCCTCTTGGAGACGATGAAAATTGTCATTGTGAGGAGCAAAGCGACGTAGCAATCTCTGAAAACCAAGTTCCTGCGAATGTTGAAATTGCATATAAATTAATGGCTCTTACAAGAATAATGTGTCCTGATACAAATATTCCATGCACAACAGCCGTTACAGTTTTAAATGGAGAACTTGGCTTTAGGACTGGTTTGTCTTGTGGGGCTAATGTTCTTATGCCTGATTTTACTCCTCCTGAATATCGAGTTTTATATCAGATATATCCAGGAAAAGGGCAAAATAAAACATGTGTAGAAAATGATGCAGATGTAAGGCAGTTAATAATGGATTCAGGTCGCACTGTTGGCACAGGACAAGGTGCTTCACCTAACATGGGAAAACATAAATGAGCGTTAAAACTCCACGAGGTTCAAGGCTTGTCATAGCTTTGACAGGACGCAGAAATACAGGAAAATCCTCGCTTATAAATGCTCTTATAGGTGAAGAAGTTGCTATAGTTTCTGAAGTTGCAGGAACGACTACAGACCCCGTTGTGAAAACATACGAGCTGATACCTGTAGGACCTGTTACATTCTATGATACAGCTGGAATTGATGATGTCGGGGAAATAGGGAAAAAGCGAGTCTCTGCAACAAAAAAAATCTTATGGAGAACGGACGTTGCAATTGTTGTAATAGATGAAAAAGGCATTACTTATGAAGATAAAAACTTCATCAAAAACATAGCTGATTTAAAAATTCCTTTTGTTGTTGTGTTTAATAAAGCTGATATTTCCGAACCTTCTTCTAATGATATTGTTTTTTGTAATAAGCAGAAAATTCCTCATATATCAGTATCTGCTTCAAGCGGAAAAAACATTGATGAACTTCGTGAAAAGCTGATTTCAGTTACTCCAAAAGAGTTTACAGAAGAAAAACCGCTTGCATCTGATTTGTTTGAAAAAGGAGATACTGTTGTTTGCGTTACCCCTATTGACCTTTCAGCTCCAAAAGGCAGGCTTATACTCCCTCAAGTTCAAATTATAAGAGAAATTCTTGACGGCAATGCTATCGGAGTCATCTTAAAAGAAACAGAACTTGAGCAAGGTTTAGCTAACTTAAAAAACAAACCTGCTTTGGTGATTACAGACTCGCAGGCTATTGGAAAAGTATCTGAAATTGTTTCAAAAGACATAAACCTAACAACTTTTTCAGTATTGTATGCAAGATATAAAGGAGACATTGAAACGCTTGTAGAAGGTGCTAGAGCGGTTGATTCTCTTAAAGACGGCGACAAAGTCCTTATAGGGGAAGCCTGTTCCCACCATGTTCAGGAAGATGACATCGGCAGGGTGAAAATTCCGAAATGGATTAAAAAATACACAGGAAAAAATATAACTTTTGATGTTTTCTCAGGGCATGACTTCCCTGAAAGCTTAGAGGAATACAGCCTTGTGATACATTGCGGAGCTTGCATGCTGAATCAAATGGAAATGATGCACCGAATAAACGAATGCAAAAGACGCAGCGTACCAATCGCTAACTATGGCGTCATAATTTCAAAACTTCACGGAGTTTTAGATAGAGTCGTTTCCTCGCTTTTTTAATTGTTGTTGACTTATTATCACACAAAGAACTATTATAGACAAAATCGCCTAAACTGCATAAGGAAATAGAAATGAGCTCTGATAAAAAAGCTGAACAGCCTCAGACAATATATCGCAAAGACTATAAAAAACCTGATTATCTGGTTGATGATGTTGAGCTTGAGTTTGACTTAGATGAAACAGCAACAAAGGTTACATCTACCATTAATGTAAGAAGCGAACACGACAGAAAAGGCGGTGCAAAGCCTTTGTTTCTTGATGGGGACGAGCTGAAACTTCTTTCTATTTCAATGAATGGTAAAAAGCTTGAAAAAAGTGATTACGAGCTTGATGACAAAGGGCTTACTATTCCAAATCCTCCGACAAATTTCTCTCTTAAAATTGAGACTGAAATCAACCCTAAAGCTAACACAAGATTAGAAGGGCTTTATCTTTCAAACGGCGTTTTCACTACTCAAAACGAGGCTAACGGATTCCCTCGCATTACGTTTTTCCCTAATCACCCTGATATTATGTCGACTTATAAAACCACGATAAGAGCCGATAAGGATAAACTGCCTATAATGCTGTCAAACGGCAGTCCTGTTGATGAAGGAGAGCTTGAGGACGGAAGACACTTTGCAACTTGGGTTGACCCTCACAAAAAGCCCCCTTCCCTTTATGCTTTGGTAGCTGGTGATTTAGCTTATATTGAAGACAAGTTTAAAACTATGTCTGGCAAAGAAATTCCTTTGAGAATCCATATCGAAAAAGGTAAAGAAGAAAGATGCAGATATGCGATGGCTTCTTTGAAAAAAGCCATGAAATGGGACGAGGAAAAATTCGGCAGAGAATATGACTTAGACGTTTTCAACATTGTAGCCGTAGCTCATCACAATTACGGAGCAATGGAAAACAAAGCGCTTAACATTTTTAATGATAAAGCCTTGCTTGCAGGCAAGGACAAAGCCACTGATGCAGAACATGCGTACGTAGAACGCATTGTAGCTCATGAATATTTTCACAACTGGACAGGAAACCGTGTAGGGCTTGAAAACTGGTTTAACCTGACATTAAAAGAAGGGCTGACAAGTTACCGAGACCAAGAATTTTCAGCCGATATGCGTTCTCGTTCAGTAAAACGTATCGAAGACGTTGCAGGTTTGCGAGCTTCTCAATTCCCTGAAGATGCTGGACCTATGGCTCATTCAATCCGCCCTGATTCCTATGTTTCTGTAAGCAATTTCTATACTCCGACTGTTTACAAAAAAGGTGCGGAAGTCATTCGCATGATGGAAAAAATCGTTGGCAAAGACGGATTTCGCAAAGGTACGGACTTGTTTTTTGAACGTCATGATGGACAAGCAACTACATGCGACAACTTTGTAAAAGCTATCGGAGACGCTAATAAAACCGACCTGTCTAAGTTTTTAGATACTTGGTATTCTCAAGCAGGAACTCCAGAAGTTACAGCCAAAGGAAAATATGACGCAAAGACAAAGACTTATGAACTTAAACTTTCTCAAAAAACTCCACCAACTTTAGGGCAGAAAAACAAAAAACCTTGCATTATGCCTATAGAAGTTGGGCTTCTTGACAGCAAAGGCAAAGACATTGCTGTTGCTCCTGATGGAAAAACTTCACGCATATTGATATTAGAAAATGAAGAGCAGACTTTTACATTTAAAAACATCAATGAAACCCCTGTTCTTTCAGTCAATCGAGGTTTTACTGCTCCTGTAAAAATGAATGTTAAATATTCCGATAAGGAATACCTTAACCTGATGACAAATGATTCAGACTCATTCAACAGATGGGACGCTGGACAGCAGTATGCTACTAAAAAACTATTGAAAATGGTTTCAGAAATACAATCAGGTAAAGAACCAAAAGTTGATGAAAAACTTGTAAATGCTTTCGGTAGTTATCTTGATGAAAAAGACAAAGCTTTTATTGTAGAAGCAATGACTATTCCAAGTGAAAGAGCTTTGGCAGATAATATGAAAGTTGTTGATGTTGAGGCTATTCACAAAGCACGCACAACTCTAGTTAAAGCCGTAGCTGAACAGCATAAAGATAAATTCATCAAACTTTATAATGCAAATGGTGAAAACGGTGCAGAATATGTGCCTGATGAGGAATCATCTGCACGTCGTTCTTTGAAAAACTGTGCTCTTTCTTTCCTTGCGAAAACAGGTAAAGACAAGCTAGCTGTTAATCAATACAACTCTGCTGATAATGCAAATGACAAGCAGGCAGCTTTGAACGTCCTTGCAAACAGCGATAGCCCTGAACGCAAAGAAGCCTTAAATGATTTTTATGAGCAAAACAAAGACGACCAATTGATGATAAATAAATGGTTTGCAGTTCAGGCTAGTTCATCAGCTAAAGATACTTTGAAAAATGTAAAAGAACTTATCAAGCACGAGGCTTTTACACTGGCAAATCCAAATACTGCAAGCTCGGTTGTCGGAGTGTTTTCATCTAATCAAGTGCATTTCCATGCAAAAGACGGCTCAGGCTATGAGTTTATGGCTAATCAAATGATAAAGCTAGACGACATTAACCAGATGTCAGCAGCGAATATGATAACTCCTCTTCTACTATGGAAGCGTCAAAATTCAGAACGTCAAGAGCTAATGAAAAAAGCCTTAAAACGAGTATTGGAAAAACCAAACCTGTCTCAAAATGTTTATGAAAAGATTTCAAAATCTTTGGCAGACGATAAAACTACAAAAATAAGGCATAACAAGGCAAAAACAAAAATAACCGCAATAAAGGAAACAAAAACTGCTGAATTTATTAAAAAAGCAGTTGCTAAGAAATCAAAACAAAGGTGATTTTGTCTAAAACCGCTAAAAAGACTATACACTACATCATAATTGTTTTATGATTTTAACTGAGTTAATTACGAACAAATTGGAAAAAACAAAATGGCTGACAGACAAAGACTTAAAGATTTAAGAGCAGAGCTTGAAAAAGAAGGGCTTGGAGGTTTTGTAGTTCCTCATGGGGACGAATACAGAAGCGAAAGCCTGCCTGAAAGCTCCAAGCGTCTTGAATGGCTGTCAGGTTTTTCTGGTTCAGCAGGTACAGTGGTTGTACTGAAAGATAAAGCCGCTATTTTTGTTGACAGTCGTTATGATATTCAAGCTCCACAAGAAGTTGACGGCAACGAATTTGAGATAATCAACAGTGCTGACAAAACGCCAATGAAGTGGCTTTCTGAAAATCTTCCAAAAGGTGAAAAATTCGGCTTTGATGCTTGGCTTCATACTCCTGATGAGGGAAAAAAACTAGAGTCTGTGTGTGAAAAAGCGGGCGGTTCTTTGGTTATGGTAGAAAAAAATCCTGTTGATGAAGCATGGAAAGACCAGCCTGAAAAGCCTATGGGAAAAGTCTTTACTCACCCGATTGAATATTCAGGCTGTCGCAGTGAATACAAAAGAAGACAAGTCGCACAAGATATAAAAAAACAAGATATAAATGCTGTTGTTGTTACTAATCCAGCATCTGTAGCATGGTTGTTGAATATTCGAGGCAATGACGTTTCACATTCTCCAAAGCCTTTGGTTTTTGCTGTTGTGCATGACAATGAAACAGTTGATCTTGTTGTTGACCCTGCAAAGTTGACCAAAGATGTAAAAGAACACCTTGGAAACAGAGTAAATATCGTTTCACCTGAAAAATTCGGTGAGACTCTGGATATTTTAGGCAAAGAAAACAAAAAAGTTCAGATTGATACTGGAACAGTTCCTTTGTGGGTTGAAAAAAGGCTGAAAGATGCAAAAGCCAACATACATGAAGCTAAAGACCCTTGCGAACTTCCAAAAGCTACAAAAAACAAAGTTGAACAAGAAGGTGCAAAACTAGCTCATATCAGAGACGGTGTTGCTTTGACTAAATTTCTTGCATGGATTGACAAGGAAGCTCCAAAAGGAAAACAGACTGAAATAAGCATTGCAGACAAACTTGAAAGCTTTAGAAAAGAAAGCGATTTATACAGAGGTGCTAGCTTTTCTACTATTTCAGGAGCTGGCTCTAATGGTGCTATTGTCCATTATTCCGCAACCAAAGAAAGTAACAGCAAAATCGAAGAAGGCATGTTGCTTTTAGTTGATTCAGGAGGGCAGTATCCAGATGGTACAACTGATGTAACAAGAACTGTTGTTGTGGGTAAGCCAACGGAAGAAGAAAAGAAAAGATTTACTCAAGTTTTACAGGGGCATATTGCAATTGACTCTGCTAAATTTCCTAAAAGAACAACAGGAACTCATTTAGATATTCTTGCAAGGCAGCCATTGTGGGAAGACGGGCAGGACTTTGGACACGGAACAGGTCATGGTGTAGGAAGTTATCTGGACGTACATGAAGGTCCTCAAAATATTGGACAGGGAAATAGCAAAGCAGCTCCTTTGGAAGCAGGAATGCTTGTTTCAAATGAACCTGGTTTTTATAAAGAAGGTGCTTTTGGTATCCGCATTGAAAATATAATCATGGTAAAAGAACCTAAAAAGGCTAAAGAAGGTGACAAAGAAATGATGTCGTTTGAAACGCTTACTTTAGCTCCAATGGATAGAAACCTTATCAATGCAAAAATGTTGACACCAAAAGAAACAAAGTGGATTGACAATTATCACACAAAGGTAAGAGAAACACTGTCTCCACTTCTAGACAAGCAAACAGCCACATGGCTTAAAAAAGCCACAGAACCGCTTGGAAACACTAAGGCAAGTTTGGCAAAAGCAAAAGTTGCAACTGGACGTTAACAAGTCGTTTCTGCCTGTCATGTAACCTATAACTAGTTCCGTTCAAACGAGTGCGGTCATATAACTATGACCTCATGGCTATATTTCAAAAGCTGTTTTAATAAAGTAAAATGCATTGCAATTAATAGCTTTAGGATAAAAAATGACTTTTTCTTCGCTGTCTGATATCAAGTTTTCTGATGTTGTTGATATAGAAAAGATAAAACTGCTTTTTCATTACTTTTCAGATATAACTAATTTTAAAATAGCGGTTTATGATCTTAAAACAAAAAAAGAGCTGTTAAACGTTAACGAATGCAGTATATGCAGTAATTATTATCATAAAGAATCTCAGTTTTGTAATCACTGTAGAAATGTTGTTCAGAATTCGTTTGATGAAGAAGCAGAGGCTGGTAATGTCAAAACAAAAACCTGTGAAAATGGGTTAATAGCAGGCTCTATTCCAATTGTTATTAATGGACACCATCTTGCAAATTTGTGTATTGGGCAAGTATTTCTAAATCCTCCTGACATTGCATATCATAAAAAACAAGCAGAAAAACATGGGTTTAATGTAGATGAATATATTAAAACCATAAAACAAATGCCAGTTATCAACGGCATAAAGTTTAAAAATCATTTAAAGTTCCTATATCAGATGTCAATGACGATTACTGAAATAGGAATTAGCAATCTTAACTCTCATAAAGCAAAAAATGAGTTACAAAAGATGCGGAATGAACTTGAAGCCCATGTTGAAGAACGCACTCAACATTTACAAAATGAAATTATTCAAAAAAAACTAGTTGAAATTGAACTTATCGGAGCAAGAAAACAAGCGGAAAATGTTTCTAAAACCAAAGCAGATTTCCTTGCCAATATGAGCCATGAGCTAAGAACGCCAATGACTGGTGTGATAGGTATGGCTGATTTACTACTAGATTCTGATCTTTCTGATATGCAGCAAAAACAAATGAAAAATTTACGGTCTTCTGCCGAAACTCTTGTAAATGTGTTAAATGACATACTTGATTTTTCAAAAATTGAAGCTGGAAAATTAGAGCTTGAAGAAATTGATTTTTCAATTTCTGAAACTATAAAAAATACAATCAAACTGCTTGATATACAGGTGTTAGAAAAAAACTTGCAACTTTCCTATAGTATGCCCAAAAATGTTCCTGTATATGTAAAAGGAGACCCTACAAAAATACAGCAGATATTATTTAATCTGATTGGAAATGCTATTAAATTTACAGATAAAGGCGAAATCAATATTGAACTTGCTGAATGTTTTGTGAAAACAGATAAAGATGAAGTTTTTTTGCGATTCAATATAAAAGACACAGGAATCGGCATAAAACCAGATGACAAAACAAGATTGTTTGAAGCTTTTGCTCAAGGAGATGTCTCTACAACAAGAAAATTTGGAGGAACAGGGCTTGGGCTTGCTATATGCAGTCGTTTAGTACAGCAAATGGGCGGTATGATAGGTGTGGAAAGCATTTATGGTGAAGGTTCTACATTCTGGTTTACTGTAGTTTTGCGGACAGGAACTTCGGAAACAAAAACAGTAAAACAGCCTCATTCTGAAATAGCAGGTCAACGTCAGATTAATATTCTTCTTGCAGAGGATAACGAAACCATTCAGATGGTTGTAATGATGAAACTTGAAAGTCAAGGATATAAAGTAACCACAGTAGGCAATGGCTTGCTTGCTCTGGAGATGATAAAAAACAATCCAACTGATTTTGATATTGTCTTTATGGACGCTCAAATGCCTAAAATGGACGGTCCAACGGCTACTCGAAAAATCAGAAAATTATCTGGAATAGCAGGAAAAATACCTATTGTCGTGCTTACAGCCGATGCAGTTGTAGAACATCGTGCCAGTTATATGGAAGCTGGTTTTGATAAATTCCTTACAAAGCCAATCGACTGGGACGAGATGTATAAAACTATTTCTGAAATTACAAACAAATGAAAAAATCACATATGATTTAGTGCATTATTCTGCAACTGCTGAAATAAGATAATTTTTAAGCCATATCATATCATTATAAGATAAATCCTTACCTACATATGCAGAATATTTATCTGATGAAACTACTAAATAGTGTTTTTTATCCTCAGAATTATAAACAACATTGATATCTCTGATTTTTTCATGAGGAAATTTTTTACCTATATTTTTTCCATAAATATTTCTTGAAAAAGGCCATCGTGCGAAAATTCTTATATATTCAGGTGTAACAAGAATTGAATTCACTCTTGTAACTAAAGCAACAGGGAAAAACACTGCAAGCAGAGTAAAGAAAGACAAGGGTGGCATAATAAACCAGAATGGAACTTCCTGCTCCTTATCCACACTTGATGTTGCGATAAAAACAACAGCAAGAATCAATATTGCAATTAACGGTATCATCATTCCAATTATGTTAATGCTTGAACGGTCGAAGCTTCCAATGATTTTTTTTGATCTGAAAAAGATATTTTCACCTTTTTGCTCGTACTTAAGACCTTTTGGAAAAGGTGCTTTATCATCATACTGAGATTTAACAATACCAACTTTTATTTTTTGTCTTATTGTTTTACCAAGAGCGGAAAGCTCT
>DAOWDM010000075.1 GCA_030639035.1 Alphaproteobacteria bacterium | reverse complement strand
TTATCAAATTACGGGTAAGTTTGATGAAAAAAGTTCTGACATCTTTTTTGCCGATGTATTCAACTTTTTCTGCCTCGTAAAGGACAATAATATCTATATCTGATGAGTAATTTAGCTCATATGCTCCAAGCTTGCCCATTCCTAAAATTATTAGCCCAGAATCTTTTTCCTCATTATCAGGTAAGCGTAAAACAATTTCACCTTTTTTGGCTGCTGTTCTTAAAAGATATGAAACGGCGATTTGCAAGGCTGTGTCTGCTGTATCGCTTATTGCACGAGTGGTTTTTTCTATATCCCAAAGCTCTGAAATATCAGCTAATGCTGTTAAAAGAGCAGCCCGCCTTTTAAATATGCGAAGCTTTTTCATTAAACTAGATAAATCTGTTTCTTTTTTTAGTGTTTTTCTTGTATCTTCAATAAGGTTGGTAAAAAGCACATCTGGCTTGATACTTAGAATTTTTTTGAAAAAAGCAGGCTCTTTTAATATAGATTGCGTCAAATAAGGACTGTTGCCGAAAACAGCTTTTAATATTTTTCGGTTGTTTTTATGTTTTGGCAGAGATGTTATGAAATTTGTTAAAGACTCATCATTTGAGTTTTCAGCTTTTTTCAGCCAGTCCTCAAGCCCTCTTTCAAAAAGATTTGTATCCGCTAAAGATGGAAGATTCTCAACTGGAAAAATAAAATTCTGCATTTTAATAGGTTACTTTTTTTTATAATACTTTGCAAAGACTGATGACGAGACAAATTTTTAGAAATGCCATTGATTCACCATAGCATAAAACATTTTATACGCATAATAGGCACTGTAGGATTGTGTCTGCTTATTGTGGCTTCGTTTGGTGCGTGGCGTTTGTCAAAAGGACCTGTAGCTCTGGACTTTTTGACAGGCTACATCGAAGAGGCACTTTCTCCTATTGATAGTGATTATTCTGTAAAAATTGACAGTACTGTTTTGACTTGGGGAAAAGGTATCCGCCCTTTGGATATTCGTGCAGTAGGTCTTAAAATTATGAGAAACAATGAGGTTGTAGTTGCTACAATGCCTGCTATTTCTGTTTCTCTTAGTGGCAGAGCCTTGCTTAAAGGAAACTTTGCCCCACGTACTATAGAAATTACTGAACCAAATATCAGATTGTTTAGAAAGGCAAATGGGGAAATAAGCTTTGGGCTGGATTCTTCTGATAAACAGGAAAAAGACAGCCGAATTATACCTATTTCTATAATGAAGCCATTGATAGGCGTCTTGACTCCTTTGGGAAGCAAAGGGCAGACAAAATACTTAAAACGCATTGAAATTGTAAATGCAAAACTTGCTGTTGAAGATATTGAAAAAGGCTCTGTATGGCATATGCCTGATGTAAATCTTGAAATTAAACGAGATGTATATTTCATAATGGTTAACGCTAAAACAAAGCTAAATCTTGGCGGAAAAATTGCTGAGTTTCAGTTGTTAAGCAGATATGGTTTTGCTGATAATGAGTTTATTTCTAAAATAAATTTTGAAAACATTTGCCCTGCTGATATAGAACTTCCTTTCTCATCTACCGTAAACATGCCGTTGAAAGGTGAGTTTGACGCAAAACTAAACATCAAACAAATAATATCAAATAAAGAAATCAGCTTTGAATTTATACGCAACAGCATAAATTCGCTTGATTTTAGCATAAAAGGTGGCAAAGGAACGTTAAAAGCTCCTGCTCCTATTAATGAAACCTATGAATTAACCTCAATGGATTTAAAGGGACATTTTGGAAAGACTCTGGATAATGTAACGATTGATAAATTTAAATTAGAGCAAAAAGACTATTCCGTCATACTTACAGGAAAAGGCTCTGACTTGAGTCATCTTATTAAAGGAAACACGCCTGAAAAAGCTAAAATCAAACTTAAAGCAGAAATTCCTTTTCTTTTATTATCAGAGCTTCCAAAATATTGGGCGAAAAGCATCGGTGCAAGCACTAGGAAGTGGATTTTTGAAAATCTGTCCGACGGTGAAATAAGCAAGGCGTATTTTTCTTTTGATTTACAAGGAAACTCTTCCAAACAGTTTGAAGTTAAAAAAATAGACGGTTCTGCCGACCTTAAAAACTTTACAGTGCATTATATGAAAGACATGCCTTTGATAAAATCGGCTAACGGTACGGCTCGTTTTGCTCTTGATAGAGTTGATATTGATGTTTCAAGCGGGCAGTCTGCTGGTCTGAAAATTACTGGCGGAAAACTTTCTTTTAACAACTTGCTAAAAAAACCTAAATCAGAAATTGAATTAAAATTCAGTGGTTCTGTCAGTGATTCTCTTAAAATTATTGACTCGAAGCCTTTGAGGTTTGCAAAAAAACTTGATCTTGTTCCCTCTAAATTATCAGGTACAGCTATCACAAATCTTAAATTAGATTTTCCAATAGCAAAAAACCTTGGACTAGACAGCGTTTCTGTTGCTGTAGATTCTCAGCTTCATAACGTTTCGATACCTAAAGTTTTTCGCAGTAATAATCTGACAAATGGAAAGCTAAGGCTAACGCTGGATAACAAAGGTATGGATATCAAAGGAACTGCTATGCTGAAAACTGTTCCGATTGATTTTAACTGGCGAGAAAATTTCACATCTAAAGAGTTCAAAAGCCGTTACAACATTAAAACAGATATTGAAATTTCAAAAATACAAGATATAGGTTTTGATACAGTTTTTATTGAGCCTTTGCATTTTAACGGAACTGTTGCTTCAGATGTAGTTTTAACTCTTAAAGAAAATGGAAATGGCTTTTTAGGAATTCAGGCTGATCTTTCAAAAACAAGTTTTCACCTGCCTGCTTTCGGGTGGGAAAAAAAGCTGGAAAATCCAGCCGTAGCGACAATTTCTGCCCATATTTTAAATAAGCAATTGCGTGAGATTACAAAATTTAGAATATCCGCTGGTAATGAATTTATATTGCAGGGCAAAACAAAAGGCGAAGACAAAACTTTTGATAAAATTGAAATAAACGAGTTTAAGCTTGGCAAAAATGACCTGCTTGCTTCTGTTGATTTTAGTGATAAAGAAAAAATTAAAATCAATCTTTTTGGACTTAGTTTCGACTTTCATCAAGTACGGCAGGAATTGAAAAAAAAGAAAAAACTAAAGACTAAAAACTCTTTGGACGATATGGCTCTTGACGTAAATGTAGCCGTTAACCGTATGTTTATGAGTAAAAACGGTTATTTGGAAAAAGTATCATTTTTTGCAATAAAGAAAAAAAGCGGCTGGCATAAAGGTGAAATGACAGGACAAACAGGAAAAGACGCTGCTTTTAAATTAAGTTTTCTGCCAGAAGAAGAAAATGAGGAAGAATATAAAATTTCAGTAACTTCTAAAGATGCAGGAGCAGCCTTAAAAGCTTTTGGAATATTTGAAAATATTAAAAAAGGCACGCTTGAAATCAAAGGTAAGCAAAATCAGAAAGGCATTATAAAAGGCGTTATAAAAATAGATGATTACAGGCTTGTAGGTGCTCCAGTTTTTGCAAGGCTACTGACGATTGCATCTCTTACAGGAATTGTTGATTTGTTAAGTGGTGAGGGTATTGGTTTTTGGGACTTGAAACTGCCATTTACTATAGACGATTCAGAAATTTCCATAGAAGATGCTTCAACAGCAGGAACTTCCATAGGTGTAACTTGCCACGGCAAACTTAACCATGTTTCAAATGAAGCGGATTTGGAAGGGACTCTTATTCCCGTCTACGTCATAAACAGCCTAATAGGGAAAATTCCGCTGATAGGCTCTCTGCTTGTAGGCGGTGAGGGCGAAGGCTTTTTTGCAATGAACTATAAGATTCATGGGAATCTTGATAACCCTGAAATAACGGTTAATCCTTTATCCGTGCTTGCCCCAGGCTTTTTGCGTAAATTTTTCAGCTCTATTGGAGAAAAAACTGAAAAGGTCGATAAGCCTAAAAATATTAAAGTGCAAGTATCGAAACAGAAAAAAACTCCTAAGAATTCTATTCCGACACTAGCTCCAAATGGCGTAATGCAAATAACCAGATAATATGTTTAGTTATATATTGTTTCTCTTTTTAACGAGGCTGTCTTCCACGTTCGTCCATTTCATGAGGAGGAGGCATTTCATGAGGAGGAGGCATTTCATG
>DAOWDM010000262.1 GCA_030639035.1 Alphaproteobacteria bacterium | reverse complement strand
TTGAAATTAAAAGCTAAAGTAGATTTTCTTGTTTGCAATGAATCTTGTATTCCTGAAAAAGCTGAAATAGAGCTTGATATTCAGTCTGGCAAAGGATTCGCAACTCCTACTTCTCATTTAATTACACGTTTTAAGAATCGTATTCCTAATGGAAAACTACATGGAATTGAACTTGTCAAAGCTGTTATCGAAACTAAGCAGGATTCGACTTTTTTGCGTGTAGAAGTAGATGCTTTCCCAAGGCTGAAAAATCCTGATTTATTTATAGAAAACAAGCATGGTCTGTGGTTTTCTGCTCCTTACCGTTCTTATGAGGGGAATAGGGTTACTTTGCGTTCAAAGCTTAAGCCTGAAACAATACCTGAAAAAGGGATTGCAGGGTTGCCTATGAAAATTACCGTTGTTGATGGGAATCGCGGTATGGAAGCAGATATTACTCCAGCCGTTTCTTCAAAAACAGAAGCTAGAGAGCAGTTTTTTATTCTTTATATCTTTGTAATAGCGTTGCTTGGCGGTTTTATTCTAAATTTTATGCCTTGCGTTCTGCCAGTTCTTTCGTTGAAATTTTTTAGTCTGGTAACGTTTTATGACATAGATTTTAAAAAAATACGGTTGAATTTTATAGCTTCAGCTATGGGAATTATTTGTTCTTTTATAATGCTTGCTGCTATTGCCGTTGCTATTAAATTTGCAGGGGCTTCAATAGGCTGGGGAATACAGTTTCAACAACCGTATTTCCTGATTATTATGGCTGTGATTCTTACTTTATTTACTGCCAATATGATGGGGCTGTTTGAATTTCCGCTTGCAGAGTGTATTGCTGTCATAGAAGAAAAAACTACTGCAAAAATTGATGCAAAAAAATATCCATTAATAAAGAGTTTCCTTATTGGTGCTTTTGCTGCACTTCTTGCTACTCCATGCTCTGCACCTTTTCTTGGGACTGCTGTAGGATTTGCCTTATCTCAAGGAGCGATAGAAATATTTGTTATTTTCACTGCTCTTGGAATAGGTATGGCTGCTCCATATTTTCTGGTAGCTTCAATGCCTCATCTAGTTCTTTTCATGCCTTGTCCTGGACCTTGGATAAATGTTTTGAAAAGATTTTTAGCACTTGTACTTGCAGGTACAGTTGTTTGGGTGCTTTCGGTTCTTTTTGTGCAAATAGGAAGTGCTGCTATTTGTGTTATTGGATTTTTAATGTTTGTCATTGTTGCTGTTCTTGCTGTATGGCACAGAAAAATTCATCATAAAAAGCACGCTATAATATTAAAGCTGTTTATTTTTGCGGTCATTATTGCTTCTGTTGTTATTACAGGAATTGCTTCATCGAAATATGACCATTCAAGCAAAATATCAGCTGATGATATATGGCTTGAATTTGACCGTAACGAGATAAATCGGTTAGTAGCTGATGGTAAAACAGTTCTTGTTGATGTAACGGCGGACTGGTGTCTTACTTGTAGATGGAACAAAATGCTGGTTTTATCTGGAAAAACCGTAGCCAAAGCTTTTAATAATGAAAATATAGTTGGAATGAGAGCCGACTGGACTAAACCTGATAAGGAAATATCAAAATTCCTTAACGAATATGGTAGAGTAGGAGTGCCTTTTAATATTGTATATGGGGCGGCAGCTCCAGAAGGGATTCCTTTGTCTGAAATTCTTTCAACTCAAGATATATTAAAAGCTTTGAACTATGCAGCAGGAAAAACTTTGATTAAAAGGGAATCTTCTCCTATCCCTTTGTTTGACAGAAGGTCAAGAAGCATAAACTAGTTAAGAGTTTTAATTGCATTTCGGGCTAGTTCGTCTACACGTTCATTTTCAGCATGTCCAGAGTGTCCCTTGACCCATACCCATTCGATTTTATGGCGAGATGTTGCTTCATCAAGGCGTTTCCATAAATCAACATTTTTAACAGGCTTTTTAGAAGCAGTTTTCCAGCCGTTTTTTTTCCATGAAAACACCCATTTGGTTATGCCGTCTTTCACATAAGTGCTGTCTGTATAAATGGTAACCTCACAAGGTCGTTTTAATTTTTCAAAGCCTGCAATCGCAGCCATTAGTTCCATACGGTTGTTAGTTGTGTCTTTTTCCGCTCCTGAAAGTTCTTTTTCTACACCATTGTAACGCAGCAAAGCTCCCCAGCCACCAGGTCCAGGATTTCCGCTGCATGCTCCGTCTGTAAAAAGCTTAACCATTTAATTCTATCCGCTTAATTTCAATAATTATAAAAATAATTCTTTTGAGTCAAAATCATTGTAAAACCGCATTTTTTTCAAGTATTCAGCTGGGTTTTTTGGTTTTACCAGTGCATTTTTTGGAGTGTTAATCCAGTCATAAAGACGAGTCAGCAAAAAACGCATAGCACTGCCTTTTGCAAGCAAAGAAAGAGCTTCTATTTCAGCTTGTTCAAGCTTTCGAACTTTATTGTATGCTTTTAACATTTTTTTTGCTTTTGTAACATTAAAAGAACAGTCTTTTTCAAAGCACCACGCATTAAGACATACAGCGACATCATACGCTAAAAAATCGTTACATGAAAAACAAAAATCAATTAATCCTGAAATTTTACTATCAATAAAAAATACATTATCAGGAAATAAATCAGCATGAATTACTCCACGAGGCAGATTTTTCACCCATTTTGATTCTAAATCATCAAGCTCGTTCAGAATCTCATTTTTCAGACCTTTCTGAAAATTATCAGCATGTTCTATGCTCGACATAAACAAAGGTCGCCAATCAACAACCGACAGTGAATTTTTCAAATTACCATTAAAAGATAAAGCTGCAAGGTGCATTTCAGCCAAAGCTTTGCCTAATTCGGCACAATTATCAGGTGCGATGTTTTTTAAAGCTGTTCCTTTGAGAAAGCTTGTAATGGTAGCAGGTTTGCCGTTAAGTTCATGTAAAGCTTTTCCGTCTTTTCCATATATTGGGGCAGGGCAGGGAACGCCGTTTTTAGCCAGATGCTCCATTAAATCTATAAAAAAAGGAATAGCTACTGGATTTACCCGTTTTTCATACAAGGTAAGAATAAAGGTGTTTTTTGTAGTTTTAAGAAAATAATTAGTGTTTTCAACGCCTTCTTCAATACCTGTAAAAGACACTGCTTCACCGATATTATAAGCAGTTAAAAACTCTGTGATTTCTTCAAATGAAACCTTTGTATATACCGCCATTTAAAAACCTGTTTTTTAAATCAGGCAAAAGCTCTGAAAGATTCTTTCCATGTTTTTAAAGAAGGAGTGTAATCGTCAAGATTAATAAGCTCCCAAGCACTTTTATCGTTAAATAATTTGTTTAAAAGCTGGCTAGTGTGAACATGTCCTGAGCGTGAACCGCAATAATTTCCAATTATAGAATGACCCGCTAAATAAAGATCACCAACAGCATCTAAAATTTTATGACGTACAAACTCGTCTTTATAACGCAATCCGTCTTTGTTAAGAACAGTGTTTTCATCAATAACAACTGCGTTTTCAAGAGAACCGCCACGAGCTAAACCTGCTGCACGTAATTTTTCTACATCTTTTAAAAAGCCAAATGTACGAGCTCGGCTTATATCTGATTTAAAAGATTCTCTATCAAGCTCTACATAATAAGACTGATAACCGATAGCATCTGCATTAAAATTAATGTCAAAGTCTATGGAAAGACCTTTTTCAGCAGGAGTTATTGATACAATGCAGTCTCCGTCAGTTATAGAAATTTCTTTTAAGACTTTTATTGCTTTGCGAGGAGCATTTTGTTCGATGATACCTGCACATTCTATCAAAAATACGAATTGAGCCGCACTGCCGTCCATAGCAGGAACTTCAGAACCATTGATTTCAACTTCTGCGTTGTCAATTCCCATGCTGTGAAAAGCAGCCATTAGATGCTCTATAGTCATGATTTTAACGCCTTCATCATTGCCTATTGATGAGCAAAGCGTTGCATCGACTACATTATTCCAAACAGCAGGAATAACCGCACCATTACCAGCTATGTCAACACGATGAAAAACAATTCCTGTATCAGGAGCTGCTGGCTTTAATTTCATAGAAACTTTAATACCTGTGTGCAATCCAACACCGACACAGCTAATCTCGTCTTTCAGAGTTCCCTGACAATAACGAAAATTATTTGTTTTTTTGCTTTCTAAATCTTCTGTAAATATTTTGTTTGCCATGAAAAAAACCTTATTATCAATACTGTTCTTTTATCAGCATTCAATAAAGCAGGCAAATCAAGGATTGTTTCAAAATGTTACAGTTTCCTTCGCAAAAAGGCTGGAATTTCCAGTTCTTCTTCAGTCGCTGCAGGAGGGTAGTTTGGTTCATTTTTTTTATTCGCATCAGGACGAGTGTTGCGAGTTATACTAAGTCCTGTAACACGCTCAAAAAGTGTTGGAGTATGTGAAGAACTTTTAGCTTCTGATTTAGATTTTTCCTGTTCAGAAACATCATTGTTATTGCTGATTATTTCTGTTGCGAGATAAGGTTCTTCCATGTTTTTTGCAAACATTGGTTCAGCAGGTGCAGCTGGTATAAAAGCATCTTTCATGGATGTTTTTGTTTCAATATATTTTTCCACAATAGGCGTTTCATTTCCATTCGAGTTTACAATATGAGGTTTGAAAGGAGTTGCTTCTTCTGAAATATTTTTCTGTATATTTGAACTGGAATTTACTTCCATAGATTCTGCAAAAAGTTCTGTTGCATGAGGCATGGAAGGAATAGCTTCGGAATTTTCTGGTATAGTTTGTATCTCTGTTTCAATAGCTTGTGTCTCTACTTCAATAGATGATTCAACGGCTGGTTTGATGACGGATTCAATAACAGTTTCAGTTTCCAAAATTGCTTCTACATCAGACTTTTCTTCAGAAACATCTCCTCCGCGTCCACGGCGAAGAGGGTGTACCCAAGCTGTTTTTATTGGCTTGTTATCTATTTCAAAAAACTCCTGACGCTTAGGTGTTTCTTGCTGAACTTCAGCCTGCAACTCTGGTTTTACAGCAACTTCTATGCTTGACAAAGCAGCTATTGGTTTTATGGCTACTCCCTGAACATCAATACCAGTTGCAACTACAGAAACTCGTATTTTACCGTCAAGGTTTTCATCAAAACATGAGCCGAAAATAATATTAGCATCTTCATCAACTTGTTCACGAATAATATTTGCTGCTTCATCAACTTCAAACAAAGTAATATCATTGCCACCAGTTATGTTTATAAGAACACCTCTAGCACCTTTCATTGAAGCATCGTCAAGAAGAGGATTTGAGATTGCCATTTCAGCGGCTTCTTTAGCACGGCTTTCACCTTCTGCTTCACCTGAGCCCATCATGGCTTTGCCCATTTCACTCATAACAGTTCGGACATCTGAAAAGTCCAGATTAATAAGTCCAGGCATAATCATAAGGTCGGTAACACTTCTTACGCCAGAATGAAGAACCTCATCTGCTATTTTAAAGGCTTCTGCAAAAGTTGTGTTTTTATTAGACAGGTAAAAAAGATTCTGATTTGGAATAATAATAAGAGTATCTACATGCTTAGTCAGCTCTTCAATACCCTGTTTTGCCTGTTCCATACGGCGTTTGCCTTCAAAGGTGAAAGGCTTTGTAACAACGCCTATTGTAAGGATTCCACGTTCTCTGGCAGCTTGTGCAATTACTGATGTTGCACCTGTTCCAGTTCCACCGCCCATACCTGCTGCTATAAACAGCATGTTTGTTCCTTCGATTTCTTTCATCACCTCATCAATAGATTCTTCGGCGGCGACTTTTCCTACTGTTGGATTAGCACCTGCTCCAAGACCCTGAGTTGTTACTTCTCCAAGCTGAATACGTCTATCCGCTTTTGATTGAAGCAATGCTTGAGCATCGGTATTAGCAACAATAAAATCCACTCCTTCAAGGTTGGATTCAATCATGTTGTTGACAGCATTTCCGCCGCCTCCGCCTATGCCTATAACTGCAATACGAGGAGTTGATTGAACTGTAGTTTGCTGAGGAACGCTAAGGTTAATGCTCATATCTTAAGCTCCGAAAGTTTTTCTGGTTAATAAATACATTTAAGTTTCTTCTTTAGTTATACTATAAAAGAATTAAAAATTCTGTAACAGCCATTGTCCTATTCTTCCTATATATCCGCCTGACTTTTGTTCTGACGATGCTGTTTTTACAGGTGCAGTATGTGTCTGCATTCCATATTGAAGCAATCCAGAACATGTTGCAAAGGCTGGTCCGCTCATTGACCTTGGCAATCCTTTTGTTTCTTGAGGTTTACCTATTCGCACATGCTTGCCAAGTATTTTTGAAGCTGTTTCTACAACTCCCTGCAACTGACTTGCACCGCCTGTAATTACAACATTTCTACTTGATATATCGTTAAAGCCACTTTCTTTTATCCGATTATATACAAGTTCAAATGTTTCTTCTATACGCGGTTGTATTATTTTTACAAGAGTAGACCTTGGAATATTACATATATTAGCTTCATCTTCATCTCCTAAAAGAGGAACTTTTATATACTCACTGTTATCCTTTGGAGATGTAAAAGTACAGCCATATAAGGTTTTAATTCTTTCAGCATTTGCAACGGTTGTTGTAAGTCCACGAGCTATATCGTTTGTAACGTGGATACCTCCAACTGGAACAGAAGCCGTATAAACTATATGACCACCAAGGAATATAGCAATACCTGTTGTACCGCCTCCCATTTCAATTATAGTAGTTCCAAGCTTTTTTTCATCATTTATAAGACAAGAAATACCAGAAGCATATGGTGAAACTATTTTTGAAGCAATATCTAAATGGCAACGCTCAATAACAGTGTTTATGTTGCGAACAGGGCTGATATTAACACTTATAAGATGAATTCCTACACCAAGAGTGTTTCCATACATTCCTCTAGGGTCATATACATCTTCTCCATCAAGAATATAATTTGTTGGAATACAGTGAAAAATCTCACGTCCTTCGCTATTAAATTGGGAAAGCCCTCTGTCAATTACTTTGTAAACATCTGTATTATTTATCGCACGATTAGAAATAGACATTTCTGCAAACAGCTTTGTAGAAAGAATTTGACCGTTGCTAATGTTGACAATAACAGCTCCAATTCGTTCATCTGCCATTTGTTCAGCGGCTTCTACAGCACTGCGAATGGAAGTTTCTGCTTTTTCCATATCGGTAATGATGCTGTTTTTCATTCCCCTTGCTTTTACATGTCCAATACCGATTACACGCATGCTGCCATCAGACAATTGTCTTGCGATGAAACACGAAATTTTCGTAGTTCCTATATCAAGTGCGGCAATTATACCGTTACGTGAAATGGCAGTGGACAACGTTTTTTATCTCCTTAATGACGAGCTTTTATCAAGCATCTTGTCCTTTAGTATAGTTATCACCTGAGCTGTTAAGCCTTACAATTAGCCTGTCTGGCATTCTCAAATCAATCATGCTTAAATTACGCTTGAGCAAATCGTGAGTTTCATCTAGGTTTTCCAGTCTGCTCCATGCTTGCTCTAAATTTTCTTCAGGAAGATGAACCAATATGCCATTTTTCATATTATCCAGCATTATATCCCACCGTCTTTCGCCAATTCTTACGGCTGCTTTAACGCGTTTTTTTAAAGCTGGCTGAGTTTCAAGCATGGCAAGCAAATCAGATGTATGCTCAGGAGCATCATCGCCTACAACTATCGGCAGTTTTTCAAGACCTTTGATTGAAGAATCAATGACAATTCCATCTTTATCGACAGCCATGAATTTACCGTTTTTCTGCCATATTGCTATAGGTTTACGTTCTTCAATCCACAAATGAAGAGCATCTGGCAAATAACGTTCTACTCTGGCAGAGCGAATCCATGGAAGTTTTTCAATTTTTTTTCTTGCCTCGTGAATATCTATTGCAAGAATAGGCATTCCACGTTCTACGTCCATAGCTTCAAGCAAAGCATTGGGGTTTGTTCGCATACGCCCCTGAACAAGAACTTCATTTAACGCAAGCCCTGCATTCATAGTTAAACGTCTGGTTTCACTGCGTACAGTGGATGTGACTTTTTCTATAACATCTGTTTTAACAACCCAAGTCACTGCTCCAGTTATTACAGCTGCTACTAAAAACATACCAACAGCTATAACTCTAGTCAGCCAAACATCTGATTTTCTGCGGTTATTGGTTGGTTTTTTTGTCGTTATATTTCGCATGATGCACTCTCGATAAGTTTCTGTACTAATTCATTATAAGACATGCCTGCATTAGCAGCTATTTCAGGAGCTAAAGACAAAGAAGTCATTCCAGGCTGTGTGTTTATTTCAAGAATGTATAATTTAGCTGGCTTGTCAGGATTCGTATCGTCATAACGGAAATCAGCTCTGGTCAAGCCTTTACAGCCAAGGACTTTATGAGCAAGAGCAGCAAGTCTTAATGCTTCTTGATAATCTTTTTCAGGAATTTCAGCAGGAACAACATGCTCTGCCTTTCCTTCTGTATATTTAGCAGTATAGTCGTAAAAGCCCTGATTCGGTTTAATTTCAAGAACACCTAAAGGCTCACCGTCTAAAACTGCTACCGTCAGCTCACGCCCTGCTATGAATTTTTCAACCATAACAATGTCGCCATACGACCATTCTTCATGTTCAAAAGGTCTTTCGTCATCATCTTTAGTTACAATACGAACGCCAACGCTAGAGCCTTCATTGCCAGGTTTAATGACATATGGACGCTCCATAACGTCTCCAGCAAGAACTTCATCTCTATTGGCAAGAATACTTTTTGCGATTGGAATTCCTGCTTTTTCAAACAGACGTTTTGACGTTGGCTTATCCATGGCAATAGCAGAAGCAAGTCGTCCAGAATGAGTATATGGAACACCCATCATATCCAACAGTCCTTGAATACAGCCGTCTTCGCCGTATCTTCCATGAAGAGAATTGAATACAACATCGATGTTTAAGGAATTGATTTCATTAACAAGAGCAGCTATATCTCGCCTAACATCAATAGCTGATACTTCATAACCGCATTCTTTTAATGCAGTAATTATTCCCCTTCCGCTTTCAAGAGATACTTCTCTTTCGGACGAGAATCCACCAACAAATACGGCAATTTTTTTCTTTGTTACCTGCTCCCCCCAAAGGTGCTGTATTTTGGAGTCTTTACTCCTATCCTGCGGATTTCCCATTGAAGTTTAATCTCCGTTTTTTCGAACACTTTTCGGCGTACTTCCTCGCCAAGATTTTCAATATCAAGAGCAGACGCCCTACCTGTATTGATTATAAAGTTACAGTGTTTATTAGAGATTAATGCTCCGCCGATTTTTAATCCTTTACAGCCAGATTTTTCAATAATACGCCAAGCTTTGATTCCTTCAGGGTTTTTAAAAGTTGAGCCTGCTGTTTTTGCACCCATAGGTTGAATTTCAGTTCTCTTTTCTAGCAGTTTTTTCATTCGTTTAATTATTGCGTCAGGAGAATCGGGCTTACATTTGAAAGTTGCACTTATAATAATTCCATCAACAGGAATGATACATTCACGATATGAAAAGTTTAAATCTTCTGGTGTCAGCTCAACAATATTACCAAAAGAATCAATCATTGATGCTTTTACAAGAATATCCTTTATTTCCACTCCATGAGCTCCAGCATTCATACGGACAGCCCCGCCAATAGAACCAGGGATTCCTGCAAGCCATTCAAAACCGCTAAGACCTTCCTGTTGAGCAGTCTTTACAACAGCAAAGTCTTTT
>DAOWDM010000209.1 GCA_030639035.1 Alphaproteobacteria bacterium | reverse complement strand
CTTATCTCTGACCTCAATAATGACCTTAAAGAAAAAAGAAAGATAAAATCGAGAAAATCATACTTACAGCTTCTGGCGGACCTTTCCGTGCATTTAGTATTGAGGAAATGCAAAAAGTTACACCTGAACAGGCTGTAGCTCACCCGAACTGGAGCATGGGAGCTAAAATTTCTGTAGATTCTGCAAGCATGATGAATAAAGGGCTTGAACTTATAGAGGCTTATCATCTTTTTGGGCTTCCTCAGGAGCAAATAGAAATTCTTGTGCATAAACAATCAGTTATACACAGCATGGTTGCTTATGTTGACGGTTCTGTTTTAGCTCAACTTGGTACACCTGATATGAGAACGCCGATAGCTTATGCTTTAGGCTATCCTAAACGCATGGAATCGCCGTCTCCAAAGCTTGATTTTACAACGGTTGGCAGTCTTTCTTTTGAAGCTCCTGATTATAATCGTTTTCCAGCATTAAAACTTGCAAGGGAAGCCTTGAAAATTGGTGGAGCAGCTTCTACAATCCTAAATGCTGCAAACGAGATAGCTGTAGAAAAATTCCTTAACAAGGAAACAGGTTTTCTTGAAATGATAAAAATAGTAGAGCAAACTCTAGAAAAAGTATCTTCTGCTACTATAAATAGTATCGAAGATGTATTAAACATAGATAATGAAGCCCGCAGGGTGGCAAGTAAAATTAGTTTTTAAGTGAACATAAAAGAGTAAAAATATGGAATTGATATCTGGTTTTTTTGAGTATGTGCTACCGTTTTTGGTGGTTCTTTCTATTGTGGTTTTTGTGCATGAGTATGGGCATTTTATTATTGCTCGCCTGTGCGGTGTCAAGGTAGATGTTTTTTCAATTGGTTTTGGAAAAGAACTATGGGGATATGATGCAAAAAACGGAACTAGATGGAAAATATGTGCCATTCCTATGGGCGGATATGTCAAAATGTTCGGTGATGCAGATGAAGCAAGTGCAACAGTATCTGAAGAATCTGCCGAATTCACAGAAGAAGAAAAAGCCGTTTCTTTCAGGCATCAGAATGTCGCAAAACGTTCTGCAATAGTTTCAGCAGGTCCTATTACAAACTTTATTTTTGCAATTATGGTTTTTGCGATTACGTTTGCTACTATCGGACAAAGACACTTTTCTACCGAAGTCGGTAAAATTATGGAGAACAGTGCAGCTGAAGAAGCTGGCTTTGCTATTGGCGATAAAATCATAAAAATTAACGATACTGATATAAATCGTTTTGCAGATATTCAGCGTATAGTCCGAATTTCTCATGGAGCAACATTACAATTTATTGTTATAAGAGACGGCAGGGAACTGTTGATTCCAGCCACTCCAAGACTATCAAAAGAAATTGATGGTGATAAAATTGATACTGAAATGGCTGTGCTTGGCATTGGTTCTAATCCTGTTGCAGAAGGTGAAAGCTATAAAAGATTACCTCCTTTAGAAGCTGTTGCAACTGCTTTTGAAACAACATATGGCATCGTTAGCGATACGCTTGTAGCTTTGAAACAAATGATTATGGGGACTCGTTCTACAAAGGAACTTGGAGGACCTATCAGAATTGCAGAAATATCAGGTGATGTAGCCAAAGCAGGTTTCGTAGGTTATGTAAATTTCATTGCTATGCTTTCTGTCTGCCTTGGATTGTTTAATTTGTTTCCAATTCCTTTGCTTGACGGAGGGCATCTTGTTTTTTATGCTATAGAGGGTATTCTTCAGAGACCTTTAACGGAAAAAGTGCAAGAAATATGTTTGAAATTTGGAATGGGGCTTCTTTTAGGGCTTATGGTTTTAGCAACATGGAATGATATTACTCGTATATTTGAACGTGTGTTTACCTGATTAGTAATTGTTTTAAGTGAATATCTGTATGAAAAAAAGTTTGTTTCAATTTGCGAATAATGGATTGGCAGGAATAGTCATTGCTATTGCTTTGCTTGTGTCGTCTCCAGCCGTTGCACAGCAAAAAATTATCCATAAAATCATTGTAGAAGGTACTCAGCGTATTGAGCCTGAAACAGTTCGTTCTTATATGACTGTACACGAAGGCGATTCTATTGATTCAAGCAGTATAAACAGCTCGTTGAAAAGCCTGTTTTCAACAGGTTTGTTTGCAGATGTTACATTTGGTTTTGAAGGTGATGACCTTATAGTAAAGGTTGTTGAAAATCCTATTATCAACCAGCGTATTTTTGAAGGCAACAAGCGAATTAAAGACGAAGTTTTAGAAGATGAAGTGCAGTTGCGTCCACGCTCTATATATACCAGATCAAAAGTTCAGAATGATGTTCAAAGACTAATAGAGGTTTACAGACGAAGCGGTCGTTTTGCTGTAACTATTGAACCAAAAGTAATTCAACGTCCTCAAAATCGTGTTGATTTGGTTTTTGAGATAAATGAAGGTGCTACAACTTACGTTCGCTCAATTAGCATTGTTGGAAATAAAGATTTTTCAGATGCTTCTCTAAAGGAAAAAATGCTTACTAAAGAAGAAAGATGGTATCGTATGTTTACTGTAAACGATACTTATGACCCTGATCGTTTAGCTTATGACAAAGAACTTCTAAGACGTTTTTATACAAGAAAAGGTTATGCAGATTTCAGAGTTGCTTCTGCTGTAGCGGAACTTTCTTCTGACCGTAAAAGTTTCTTTATAACCATTACAGTTGATGAGGGGAAACGCTATCGCTTTAATGAGCTGGATATTTCAGTTACTCTTCCAGAGCTTGATGCGGCTGATTTGTTCAAGCATATGGATTTCTCTAAAGGCGACTGGTACAACGCTGATAAAGTTGAAGATACAATCCAGAAACTAACAGATGCGGCTGGTTCTCTCGGCTATGCTTTTGTAGATGTTTCTACTGATATTCACCATGATAGGGAGCAATCCCTTCTTGATGTAACTTTCAAAATCAACGAAGGTCCAAGGGTTTTTGTTGATAGAATTGAAATCAATGGAAATGTAAGGACACTTGATAAGGTTATCAGGCGAGAATTTAGATTATCCGAAGGGGACGCATTTAATACAGCAAAACTGCGACGTTCACGTCAACGTATCAGAGACCTTAATTTCTTTGAAAATGTTGATGTAACGGCACTGCCTTCTCCTGATGTTCCTGATAAAACTACTATAAATGTAGATGTAGAAGAAAAATCTACAGGAGAGCTGTCGTTTGGTCTTGGCTGGTCAACGAATGACGGAGCATTGGTTGAAGCTGGTATTCATGAACGCAACCTTTTGGGTAAAGGGCAAAAACTTAGCTTTGTTGCCTCTGTTGCTCAGAAACGTACTGAATTTGATGTTAGTTTTACAGAACCTTATTTTATGGATAGAAATTTGGCAGCTGGTATTGATTTCTTCCATATTACTCAAGATTTTCAAAGTCAAAGTTCATATGATAAAGTTACCAAAGGCGGTTCATTAAGGCTTGGTTTTGACTACACTGAAGAATTAAGTCAGGGGCTTAGGTACACTATACGTCAAGATAAAATCACAAACATTCAGGTGGAAGCTTCTGAATATATTCATTCTCAACAAAAAACATCTGTTCTTTCTATGGTGGGGCAAAGTGTTTTCTATGACAAACGAGACAGCAAAATCAAACCTACAGAGGGGTATTATGCAAGTTTTAGCACCGATGTTGCGGGACTTGGAGGAGACCTTAGCTTTTTAAGAAATGATGTAGGCACAGGAAAATTCATCTCGTTTGAAGATGATTGGGTGCTTGGACTTCTTGCAAAAGCTGGGTTTATTGTTGGTATTAATGATGATGTAAATATCAATTACAGATATTTCCTAGGAGGAGACTCCTTGCGTGGTTTCCAGCCTGGTGGTGTTGGTGCAATGGATAAGTTATCTGGCGATGCTCTTGGTGGTAATTGGAGATCTACGGCTACAGCACAGCTTACTTTTCCTCTTGGTTTGCCTAGCGAGCTTGGTGTAACAGGTAAGATTTTCAGTGATGCAGGTGTAATAGGAAAGCCTGAAAATATGATAGCAAAATACGTTGACTATTCAGCAACTCCTCGTGTATCTGCTGGTGGTGGTATAGTTTGGCGTTCCCCTATGGGACCTATCAATATTGATTTAGCTGTTCCTTTAGTAAGAGAAGATTATGATAAGACTGAATTCTTTAGATTAAACTTTGGTGCGAGGTTCTAATATGAAAACAAAAATTTTAACAATAGCGTTGTTTTTAACAGCTTTTATGTCTTTTCCTGTTTTGGCTAAAGCTGAGGTGAAAAACACTGGTGCCGTTATTGGAATTATCAATTTAGTACAGATACAGTCGGAATCTCTTGCTGTTAAAGGTGCTAGAAAAGAACGTGAAAAGTATATGGCTAAGTATCAGTCTGAAGCAGCAGCTGAAGACAAAGAACTTAAAAAAATGCACGAAGATTTAGAAAAACAACGCAATATTCTTTCACCTGATGCGATTAAGGAAAAGGAAGCAGAGTTCAAGGCTAAATTTATAAGCTATAAGAAAAAATTTACTATAAAACGTAAAAATATTGAAAAAGCATATATAAAAACGACCAACATCGTTATGAAAAAACATTTGATTCCGA
Source organism: Alphaproteobacteria bacterium (assembly GCA_030639035.1). GTDB lineage: Bacteria > Pseudomonadota > Alphaproteobacteria > DAOWDM01 > DAOWDM01 > DAOWDM01. Next base: position 1,234 of record DAOWDM010000209.1, on the reverse strand, counting down.
TTATTGCTGAAGTAGGCAAAAAACATGGAGTTAACATAGTTTTAAATAGTGCACAGGCAATCTTTTTTGATCCTAATATGGATATGACTTCTGAAATTATTAAGCGTTTAAATAAAAAAGTTTCATCAGTGAAATTTCCCGATCCTGAAAAAATAGAAAAAGGTTCAAAATGACAGATTCTAGATTTTTTACAGCTTCAGGTCCTTTTACATTAGCTGAACTCGCAGATATCTCTGGAGCAGAGCTAATTGAAGGAGCTAGCTCTGATAAAAAGTTTTTTGATGTAGCTTCTTTGGATAAAGCAAAGGACAATGAAGTAAGCTTCTTGTACAACAAGGCTTTGCTAGAGAATTTCAAGTCAAGTGATGCTGGGGCGTGTTTCGTGCATAAAAAACATGCTGATAATGCACCTGAAGGTATGGCTTTGCTGATTTCAGATGACCCTCAGCGTTCTTATGCTCTTGCAGCTAATGCTTTTTACCCTGTAAAAGCTCCTGTTCCTAATATTGCTCCTTCTGCGGTAGTAGACGACAAGGCAAAAATTGAAAAAGATGTTCGCATCGAAGCGGGGGCGGTGATTGCCGTAAATGCAGAAATAGGACACAGATGCCATATATTCCCGAACGTAGTCATAGGCGAGGGCGTTATTATCGGCGATGACTGTGTGATTGGTGCAGGAGCATCTTTGAGCCATTGCATGCTTGGAAACAAAGTTTATGTATATACTGGAGTGCGTATTGGGCAGGACGGTTTCGGCTTTGTCATGAGTGAAGATGGGCATTTAAAAATACCTCAGCTTGGCAGAGTTGTTATCGGAAATGATGTTGAAATAGGTGCTAACACTTGCATTGACAGGGGAGCATGTGGAGACACAAAAATAGATTCTGGCTGTAGAATTGATAATCTGGTGCAGATAGGACACAATGTTCATCTTGGCTGTGGCTGTGTTATTGTTGCTCAGGTTGGAATTTCTGGCAGTACAAAATTTGAAGATTTTGCTGCAGCTGGAGGACAATCTGGTTTTGCAGAACATCTAAATATAGGTGTTGGAGCTCGTATTGCAGCTCAATCTGGAGTAATGCGAAATGTACCAGCTGGAGTTTCCGTAATGGGAACGCCTGCTATTCCAATGAAAGAATATATGCGTCAGGTTGCAACACTCGGACGAATGAGCAGAAATAAACCAAAATAATCAAAGTGGTGATAAAAAAATGGATAAAAACAAAGAAAATAT
>DAOWDM010000053.1 GCA_030639035.1 Alphaproteobacteria bacterium | reverse complement strand
GCTACGCTCCTCGCAATGACCGTTAATGTAGCTCAAAAAGCTTTTTAAACACAAAAACGGCAGGAAATGTGATTGAACACTTCCTGCCGTTTTCGTTGCAATTTCTTGCTGTCGACTTACCTTTTATAGGTTTGTCTTGGAGTATATTTTGTGTGAAGAAGTTTATGGGATTTTTCACTCAATGGGTGAGATAAAAATTCTTCATAAAGTTTCTTTACAGATGGGTTGTTATGACTTTGCCTTATTTCAGTGTCTCTGTCTTCTGAACGCAAGCCTTCAGACCTTTTACGTCTTATATCGTCAGTTATACCACGAGGACGAGGCATATTGCCAGCCAAAGCACGAGGCTGTCCGCCACCTGCTACACAACCACCAGGACAAGCCATCACTTCAATAAAGTGATATGGAAGAGGTTCACCGTTTTCTTTAGCTGTGCGTACTTTATTCAAAACGTCTTCAACATTTTTCGTTCCATGAGCAACCGCAATACGAACAATATTCCCTGCAACATCGACTTCCATTTCTTTTATGCCCTCTAGGGACTGGATTTCTTTGAATTCAGGGTTTTCAAGTTCATTGCCAGTAATAAGGAATGCAGCAGATCTCAAAGCTGCTTCCATAACACCGCCTGTTGCTCCGAAAATAGTTGCAGCACCTGTGTATTCTCCAAGAGGAGAATCTGCTTCAGTATCTTCAAGATGCCTAAACTTAATTCCAGCCTGTTTAATCATACGAGATAATTCACGAGTAGTAAGCGTAACATCAACGTCTTGGAAACCACTGGAATACATTTCTTTAGAACGGATTATTTCATACTTTTTAGAAGTACAAGGCATAATTGAAACCATCACGATTTTTGACGGGTCAATGCCCATTTTTTCTGCATAATATGTTTTTGTAAGAGCCCCTACAATTGCATGAGGAGATTTACATGAAGAAAAGTTAGGAATCATGTCTGAATGGAATTTTTCCATAAAATCAGTCCATGATGGGCAACAGCTTGTGATAAGCGGAAGTACGCCATCATTTGTGAAACGATCTACAAACTCGCTTCCTTCTTCCATTATTGTTACGTCTGCACCGTAGTTAGTATCAAAAACAGTGTCAAATCCCAAACGTTTCAAAGCAGTATATGTTTTGCCTGTAAGGTTTGTACCTGGTTCGTATCCAAAATCTTCACCGATTGCAACTCTAACAGCAGGAGCTATCTGGACAATACAATGCTTGTCCTTATCCATAAGAAGATTCCATACCTTCTCTGTTTCGTCATACTCTGTGATTGCACCAGTAGGACAGTGAGCAGAACATTGACCACAACGAATACAAGGAGAATCTGCAAGGTCTATATCACCTGCAGGAGCGATTCTTGTAGGAAGACCTCTGTTAAGGAAACTCAAAGCCCAAACGTTCTGAGTTCCTTGACACACTTCAATACATCTGCCGCATGAGATACATTTGTCAGGATTTATTACAATAGTTTTGGTTGAATCATCACAAGGAAGATGAGCTACTAAATTATCAAAAGCAGCCTCTCTAATACCAAATTCATCAGCAAGGTCTTGAAGCTCACATCTTCCGCTTCTGATACAAGTAAGACATTCGTCAGGATGATCACTAAGAATCAATTCAATAACAGTACGTCTTACTGCAATTATTTCAGGATCAAAAGTTGTAACATTCATTCCCTCTTCAAGAGGAGTACAGCATGCCCTTATCATATTTGGTCTGCCAGCGACCTTAACGACACATACTCCGCATGATGCTGTAGACGGCAAATCTGGGTGATGACATAAAGTAGGAATCTCAATGTTTACTTTACGAGCAGCATTAAGAATTGTAATTCCTTTTTCTACTTCGACTTCAAGATTATCTATAATAGCCTTTATCATTTTACTTCCTCATCATTAGCTTCTTCCGTCATTTTTTCCATATACTCTTCTTCAAAGAATTTGAGTGTGGAAAGAACAGGATTTGGTGAAGTCTGACCAAGCCCGCACAAAGAGGCTTTTTGCATTGCAAATGACAAACGTTTCAGCTTATCAATATCTTCTTTTTTGCCTTTTCCTTCGGAAATTCTTTCAAGAATACGCAGCATTTGTGTTCCGCCTATACGACAAGGAGAACATTTTCCGCATGATTCTTCGACAGTAAAACCAAGATAGAATTTTGCAATTTCCACCATGCTGTCATCATTATCCATGACAATCATTCCGCCAGAACCCATAATTGAGCCGACTTCTTTAAGCTTGTCATAACAAACAGGAAGATCATGCAGGTAAGTAGGAATAACACCGCCAGAAGGTCCGCCAGTCTGAACAGCTTTAAGCTGTTTGCCGTCAGCAACACCGCCACCGATATCGCTTACGATTTCCTTGATTGACATACCCATTGGAACTTCAACAAGTCCGCCGTTTTCAACACGACCTGTCAGAGCAAAAACTTTTGTTCCCTTACTCTTATCAGAACCAATTGCATAGTATTTATCTGCACCCATACGAATGATTTTTGGGATATTAGCAAATGTTTCTACATTGTTGATACTTGAAGGTTTGCCCCACAATCCGCTTTCTGTAGGATATGGAGGACGAGGACGAGGAGTCCCTCTTTTACCTTCGATTGATGCAATCAATGCAGTTTCTTCACCACAAACAAATGCACCAGCACCAAGACGAACTTCACAGTTGAAGTCAAAACCGCTTCCTAGAATATCTTTTCCAAGCAAACGATATTTTCTTGCATGTTTTATTGCTTTTGTAAGTCTTTCAACGGCAAGAGGATATTCTGCACGAATGTAGAACCAACCTGTAGTTGCTTTTTGAGCATAAGCCCCAATCATCATTCCTTCAAGAACAGCATGCGGGTCGCCTTCGAGCAGACCAGAATCCATGTATGCACCTGGGTCGCCTTCGTCACCGTTACAAATGATGAATTTCTCATCACCTTCACTTTTGTTTGCAAAATCCCATTTCAAGCCTGTAGGGAAACCGCCTCCGCCACGACCACGCAAACCACTTTTTTTGATTTCGTCAATAACTTCAGAAGGAGTCATTGTCAGGACTTTTCTAAAGGATTCGTATCCACCTCTTGAAAGATAATCTTCAATCGAATCAGGATTGATTATACCTACATTGTCCAAAGCAATTTTTGTTTGTTTTGCAAAGAAAGGCATGTCTATAGGAAGAGTATGCTCCTTCAAAAAATCTGGAAGCTGAAAATCACCTTTATGTTTTAATGCCATCATTACATGCTGTGCAAGAATAAGACGTGCCAGCATAGGGTTTACGTGTTTGTAAATGACAGGATTTTTACCTGCCAATTCAACACGTACAAGAGGACCTTTTGCACATAATCCCATGCACCCTGTAGGTATGATTTCAACTATTTCTGTCAACTCATGAGATTTTACACATTCTCCCAAAGCTTCTATAACTTCTTTACCTTCAGAAGAACGACAGCTTGTGCTGTTACAGATGAGAATCTGACATTTATAGCTTTTATGTTTTTTCCGCTGATTGTCAGCCGCTTCATCAAGCTTTGCTAACATTGCTGCGTCTTGTTTTGCTTTATTCTCCATCACTAGCTCCATCAACTGAGTTTTTTGCAGCGTGTTTTTCCTGCCACTCTTCTATCATTCCTCTTACATCGCTCGGGCGAACTTTACCGTATGTCTTTCCGTTAATAACAACCACGGGAGCAAGACCACAACAACCAACGCAACGTACTGTCTGCAAATGGAACATTTTGTCTTCAGTAGATTCCCCATCAGCAATTCCAAGTTTTTCTGAAAACTCATCAAGCACATCTTTTCCACCTTTAAGGTAGCAAGCTGTTCCGTAACATACTGAAATTATTATATCTCCAGGAGCTTCTAGCTTGAAGTAATTATAGAATGTAAGAACTTCATATACACGAGCCAGAGGAACATTCATTCCCTCAGCAACTTCTACAGCATCTTCCCAAGGAAGAAATCCTTTGAGATCCTGTATTTCGTGTAACGCCATAATCAAAGAACCACGTTTCTTTTTCCATTTTTTTATGGCTAGTTCTGTCTTTGAAAATACCTTTTTCTTAGAAGGCGTTTTTTCTAAATTCTGCGAATCGTAGCAGCACCCTGATTTTTTTTCCTGACCGAGCATCATGCTCTCCTTAATTTTTTGCTTCAAACATTAGGTTTTCGCTATATTTAGATACTTATTTTAGAAAAATAAATATCACCGATTATATATACTTTTTTTGTACGATATAAAAGATTAAAAATAAAATTTATTAAAAACGTTTTGTTATTGATTCTGCTGAAAAAACTATTAAACACTTTGATTGTAATTTTTGCTTGATATAGTAGCGATTAGCGACTTTGTTTTATCATAAAATTCGCAAAGTTATTTATTGGCATTTTAGCGTAAAGGAAAAGTCTACACGAAATAATTGATGACACGAAAACAGCAACTCTAATGCCTATAATACGGCGGGAAATCGTACCTGACAGCATTGTTTATACTGATTGCTATTGATCTTTATAACGCATTAGATATTAGTGAGTTTAGGTTTAATTATGGTTCACCAAAAGAGCAGTTAAAAATGCTCAAAAAATGGTGCTTTTAAAACTCTAATCTACTACAGCCCCCAAATTACACTGTTGGCAAACCTTTTATTCTATGAATTTTATCTTTTACTGTTAGCCATGGCAGCTTTGATCATAGCTTGAGCTTTTGCGATTTTTTCTGTGTCAGAACCTTTTTTAGATTTGCGAATACAGTCTTTTTTAATTTTATCACTTGAAAATTCTATGTCAGTAAAGCTTGCACCATTAAAATTAGTTTCGTTAAGATTCGCTTCTGTCAAATATCCACCTTTAAAATCAACTCCTTCAAAACTGGCTTTTTCAAGATTAGCTTTATGGAAAGAATTACTCTCAAAATCAGCTCCTTTAAAATTAGCTCCTTCAAGATTCGCATCTAAAAAGAATACTGAACGGCAATCAGATCCTTCGAAATTTGCTCCTTTAAGATTAGCTTTCTTAAAGACTGCTCCCCAAAGTGAAGCAGATTCAAAATTAGCTCCTGTAAGTTTAGCTCCTACAAATGAAGCACCGTTAAGCTTTGCTCCTTTCAAATTTACACCTTTAAGGTCAGCTCCTTTAAAGTCTGCAATTCTAAGATTTACATTGTTTTTAACAGCAAGTTCAACACACTCTTTAATGCTTTTAACTTTGTCTGATGTAAAAAGAACTTCTTCAAAAGAATTTTTTATCTGATAAGTTTTATTAAATAATCCCATTAAGCTTTTCCTCATGTTTTTTTATTTGTATAGGTTAGTTATCTTGTGAAGCCACATAATTATTTTATCTATTCTTATTGTTTATCTTAGTAGCTTCAATCATTGCTTTAATTTTTATAAATTCTTCTTCTTTAGGTATTGCCGAAAGGCTCATCTCTAGATCTTCTGCTTCATCTGCTTTTTTAGCTTCTGCTGTTTTCTTATCTATAGCATCGCTAATCTTTTTAATTTCTACTTCTCTTTTTTTGGCTTCTGCTTTTTCTTTAATTGCATTTGCTCCTCTTGGACGAAAATCGGCATCTGTAAAAACAGTCCCTCCCCTTTGTGCATCTTCAAAATTAACAAGGCTAAGCTTTGCACCTTTAAAATTAGCTCTTTCAATATTAGCCCCTTTAAAACTAGCTGAATGAACGTCACGATTCATGCAAGTAAGATCAGCTCCTTCAAAGTTAGCTGAGTTAAGAGATGAGCCATCAAAAACAACACTCATAAGGTTCGCTTGTCGAAAGTCTGCACTTCGAAGGTTCGCACCAGAAAGGTTTGCCCCTTCAAGGTTTGCAAATTTAAGGCTAACGCCTTCTTTAACGGCACGCTCAACGCACTCTTTAATGCCTTTAACTTTTGCTTCAAAAAGAACACTTCCATCAATCGCTTTTATTTTGTAATCCTTCTTAAATAATCCCATGATGTTTTATCCTTTATTTTTTACAGCTCGCTAATACTATCTTTAACTTTATATACGCTTTTTTCGTCTAATGCAAGTTTTTTGCTCTAGTTCTCTGCCTTTTTAACATTTTGATTAAGAAAACAATTGAAAAAATTACATACTGATATGTAAGTACAGTTGATATTAATAAGGCTAAGGTATAAAAAAAAGCAACTGCCTTAATTTATAAAGTCTTGCTGAAAAGGGATAAGACAATGAATGCAAAAAATTCAAAAACTGAAACAGATTTCATAAATGAAGATAATATCTGGGACATGCTGAATGAAACAGAATCTCCATCAGAGGCTCTTGTAAAAGAAACGATAGCTAAGGCAAAAGAAGCAAAAGGACTCAGTATCAAAGATACGGCTGTTCTTCTTCAAAACACCGACAAAGAACTAGATGAGCTGATATTTCAAACAGCGAAAGAAATCAAACTCCACATTTACGGCAAAAGAATGGTTCTTTTTGCTCCTCTTTATGTAAGCAACGAATGTGCAAACGACTGTGCTTACTGTGGTTTTGCCAGCACCAACAGTGATTTAAAAAGAAAAACATTAAAAATGGAAGAACTGGCTAAAGATGTTAGGGCAATCGAGGATATGGGGCATAAAAGAGTCCTGCTTGTCTATGGAGAGCACCCTAAAAACGATATAGACTGGATGGTTGAAACTATAAAAACAACCTACAAGACAAAATCTGGAAATGGGGAAATAAGAAGAGCAAATATCAATTGTGCTCCTTTGAGTGTTGAAGAGTTTAAAAAATTAAAAGAAGTCGGAATCGGAACTTACCAGTGTTTTCAAGAAACGTATCACAAAGAAACATATAAAAAAGTACATCGTGGAGGAATAAAAAGAGATTACACGTGGCGTTTAAACGCTTTCCACAGAGCTCAAGAAGCAGGAATCGACGATATTGGAGCAGGCGTTCTTTTCGGACTTTATGACCACCGTT
>DAOWDM010000088.1 GCA_030639035.1 Alphaproteobacteria bacterium | reverse complement strand
GATGAAATTGAGCTTTTATTTGAATATTTTGTAAAAAAAGCAGTAGCTGAAAATCGACTGGAAATTCCAGTTTTAAACGAACAAGTTCGAAAATTCCTTTTTGAAGAATATGATTTCCCTGGGAATATCCGTGAACTTCGTAATATAGCTTTATACATCACTCATATTTACAGCAAAAAACCAATTGCAATCTCTGATTTACCTCAGAATTATAAGCTTATTATATCTGAAAATAATATAGATAACCATAAAACAAAACGTAATATTGCCAAAGATAAGGCAGAAAAAGATTTTCTTACAACTGCTTTAACAAAACACAAAGGTGATATAAAGAAAGTCTGCAAAGAAATATCCCTATCCCGCTCCAGAGTTTATCAAATGATAAAAAAACATTCCCTCAGCCCAAAAGAATTTAAATAAAAAAGTGTAAAAAATGTCAGAAAAAACAAACACTTCTCAAGCTTCTGCAAAAGGCAATGTTATTAAAATATTGTCTGGGATAACAGTGTTTGCAGTTATGCTTTTTATTGGTTCGCCAGAGGGTATGTCTCATACTGCTTGGGCAACGGCGGCTGTTGGTGTTCTTATGGCTGTGTGGTGGATAACTGAGGCTGTTCCAATTGAAGCAACAGCTTTGCTTCCGCTTGTTCTTTTTCCATTGCTAGGCGTTTCTACAATGAAAGAAGCAGCCGCTCATTTTGCAAATCCTGTTGTTTTTCTACTGTTTGGCGGTTTTATGATTGCAGTTGCTATGGAAAAGTGGAATCTGCATCGCAGGATTGCACTGACTATATTGAAAATTGCTGGAGTTCGTCCTTGTGCTTTAATCGCTGGTTTTATGGCTTCTACAGCTTTTCTTTCAATGTGGGTCAGCAATACAGCGACAGCAGCGATGATGCTTCCAATTGCAATGTCTGTTATAAAAATGCTGGAAAAAGACGAAGATGAAAGAAATAATTTTGGCATAGCCCTGCTTCTTTCCATTGCATACAGTGCATCTATAGGCGGAGTTGCTACACTTATAGGAACACCTCCAAACGCTTTGTTTGCAGGGTTTATGCTGGATAATTACGGCATTGCAATAGGCTTTAATCAGTGGATAATTGTAGGTCTTCCTGTTTCTCTCACACTTCTAGTTTTTACATGGTTTTCTCTGACAAAACTTTCTTTTCCTATGAAAGATATTAATATCGAAGGAGCAAAAGAAGTTGTTGAGAAAGAAATAGCAGGTCTCGGCAAAATGTCATGCGGAGAAAAGGGCGTAGCTTTTGTATTCTTCTTAACGGCTGTTAGCTGGCTTTTCAGAAAGCAGATTGATAGTTATTTTGTCTCACTCAACATCACTGATGCAGGTATTGCTGTAACAGCGGCTGTTTTGATGTTTCTTATTCCTGCGGATTATAAAAAAGGTGTTTTTCTTCTGGACTGGTCGTCAGCTAAAAAACTGTCATGGGGAGTTCTTATATTAGTTGGCGGAGGTTTAAGTCTTGGTTCTGCAATTACCTCTACAGGCTTATCAGGTCATTTAGCCGAAGCTATGAGTAGCCTTGAAAATATTCCTCCAATGGGGTTGATTGTTGTATTTATTCTAGTGGTAACGCTTGTTAGCCATATGACAAGCAATACTGCGACAGCAGCAGCTTTTCTACCGCTAGCGGCTTCTGTAGCAATAGGGTTTGGGCAGAATCCGATGCTTTTAGCTGTTCCAACAGCTATTGCGGCAAGCTGTGTCTTTATGATGCCTGTTGCAACTCCTCCAAATGCAATTGTATTCTCAAGTGGTATGATAAAAATTCCACAAATGGTAAAAGCAGGACTTTACATAAACATTGCTGCTATGGTCGTGCTTCTTATAGTTGCATATTGCTTGCTTGGAGTGGCGTTTGGAGTTGAAGTAAATGTTCTGCCCAAATGGGCTGTTGCTAATTATAATTAGGAAAATTAAATTATAGCTACTATGTTGCATGAAACTGTTGCTAAAAGCGTAGAACTTACACTGTCAGTTAGCGATGTAGCAAGAAGAGACACAGCCTTAGAAAATTACATTACAAACAGTCTTCAAGAACAATATATTCAAGTTTATTATTAGCTGTAGATAGTATTTTCAATGAAACACCGTGAATAGTTATTATTGAAGAATTTCTATCGAAAGCATACTTCTTAAAATTCCCAGTTTTCTCGCTTGTTTTAGGTACATATTCTATATATGTCATAAAAAAGTTTTTATCATCAACGCCATCATAACGTATCTCATAACCATTAAAATCATCAACCTTTACGATTCTTTCTACAGTTGCATCTTTCATTTTTGCATTTACAGGCATTACACGAAATTTATTAGACAGCAAGTTGTTCTCACCTTCATTCATATAAACAACTTTAGATTGTAGATGGTCAGTAGAGTCTAACAACAAAGCATCACGACGACCAGCCATAATGACATTATATCTTTTCTCATCTGCTCTCATTGTTCCTATAACATCATAAACAACACCTTTTTTTAAGTGTATTTGCGTTGTTTTTGCTTTTAACGTTATATCATAAGGAGCAATGACTTTTTTATGCCTGAATTTATGTATCGTATAGCTTTTTACTTTTGCAATAGTCGCTCCAGCAAATGCTGTCTCCTGTTTTCCTGCTGTGTAGCTTTTCTGCAATATATGTTCTGTTTGATATAAAACTTCTTTTGGAGCAGGCACAAGCGTGTATAAAGAAATGTAATTTGTTATATTCTTACCGAAGTTAGCTAATGTTTCATTGTTTGATGTTCGCAAGGCACAGCCATTTAAAACAAGAAATATTGATAATGACAACCAGATTATACTACGCATAATTTCAACTCGACTCAAAATTTAGTTAAATATGTTTATTGTTAACATTGACATATTAAGTATTAACACTTATTGTTCTTTTTTTGAAACATAATATTTTGGAATTGAAGCGATGAAAGTACGCTCATCATTAAAATCTGCAAAAACTCGTGATAAAAATTGCCGTATTGTTCGCCGTAAAGGTCGTGTATACGTAATTAACAAATTGAATCCGCGGCTTAAAACACGTCAGGGTTAATACGAGTTTTTATATAGATTAAAGTATAAATGTGAACAGAAAGGAAATATTTTCTCTCTGTCGCATTTTGCTATGCGTTATTTATTTTTATAGCTATGTCAAACTCTTGTCATACTCGAAATTTTAATTTCGGGTATCTAGTCTTCTTTATAAAGACTCTGGATTCCCAGCCTTTGACTGAGAATGACAGTGGAGGCATTATGCTTGTAAGCAACACTAATTTTTATTTCTCTATGTAGATTGCCCTAAAATCGTTTACGTTAGTTCTTGTCGGTCCAGTTTTTATCAAGTCTCCAAGACTTTCAAAAAAGACATAGGCATTATTGTCCGCAAGAAACGTTTCTGGATTAATTCCAAGTTCACGAGCTTTTACAAAACTGTCAGGAGTTAAAACAGCCCCTGCATTGTCTTCTGTGCCATCTATTCCGTCTGTATCACAAGCTATAGCCCATATTTTTTCAACGCTTGTGTTTAGTGCTACACCGAGTCCTAAAAGAAACTCTGCGTTTCTTCCGCCTCTACCGTTTCCTTTTACTGTAACAGTTGTTTCTCCACCTGAGAGAATTACACATGGAGGTTTTACAGGTTCTTTCCAACGCATTACGCTTGCTGTAATTCCTGCCATTACTTTCGCTACTTCTTTGGCTTCTCCTTCAATTGCGTCCCCAAGAATAATAGGAGTTACTCCATGTTTTCGTGCTGTTTCGGCAGCAGCAAGCAATGCTTCGTGCGGAGTTGAAACTAATTTTATTTCTGATTTTTCAAGTTTAGAATTTTCTGGTTTTGGCGATTCGAGTTCACCTGAACGTAATAATTCCAATATTTTCTCTTTGACTGGAATATTATACTTTTCCAGTATATTTATAGCGTCTTTACAAGTCGTAGGATCTGGAACTGTAGGACCAGAAGCTATTACAGAAGGATTATCTCCAACAACGTCAGAAATCAACAGCGAGACAATTCTTGCAGGATATGCAGCAAGAGCAAGTCTACCGCCTTTTACAGCAGAAAGATGCTTGCGAACACAGTTCATTTCAGCAATATCAGCTCCGCTTTTTAGCAAAGCTTTTGTGATTGTGCGTTTGTCATTCATATCAATTCCGTCTGCTGGAGCTGTTAGCAAAGCAGAGCCTCCGCCTGAAATCAAACATATGACAAGATCATCTTTTCCAAGCTCTTTAACCATAGACAGCATTTGTTTTGTTGCTTTTTCGCCTTTGTCGTCAGGTACTGGGTGAGAAGCCTCTATAACCTTTATTTTTTCACATGGCAGAGAATGTCCATAACGAGTAACAACAAGACCTGATAAAGAACCTTCCCAATTTTCTTCTACAGCTTTTGCCATAGAAGCGGCTGCTTTGCCTGCTCCGATTACTATAGTTTTTCCTTTTGGTGGAGATGGCAGAAACTGTTTGATTCTTTTTGATGGAGTTGCAGCCGAAACAGCTGATTCAAAAAGACTTAAAAGAAATTCTCTATAATTATCCATTGTTATTCCTTTATGATTAGCCATTGTTATCCTCTAAATTTATACTACCATGGCTTATCGTAAATATAAAAAAAACTTTCTTTATTGAAAAATTTATGTATACTTCCGCAATGCAAAAGATATCTGATAGTAAAAAATACCAGCTTTTATCTGCTGGAGACCCTCCTCTATGGGAACTTTACAACCCTGATGGGAAAGCTCCGTTTTTACTGGTGTGCGAGCATGCAAGCAACGCAATTCCAGAAAAAATGAAGTCTTTAGGGCTATCTCATAAAGAACTGCAAAGACATATAGCTTGGGATATCGGAGCTAAAGAAGTCGCTAAGATTTTAGCTGACCATTTTGATGCGAAACTAATAAGTGCTGGGTATTCAAGGCTTCTTATTGACTGCAACAGACCCATCAAAGATGAAACGTCCATACCAGCAGTCAGTGATGGAACAGTAATTCCTGGAAACAGTAATTTAACGGAAGAACAGAAAAAGCAAAGAGCTGATACTTTTTTTTGGTCTTATCACAATGCCATTAGTGCCGAAATAAAGAAGCTTAGGAACACTTCTGGAGTTCCTGCAATTATTACTGTTCATAGCTTTTGCTCTGGACTGGCGGTACATGGCAAATCTCGTCCTTGGCTTATTGATGTTATGTGGAAGAGAGCTGTTCGTATTGATCTTCCTCTTCTTGACCAAATGCGGACAAGACCTGAAATGATAGTTGGTGATAACGAACCTTATTCAGGACGTGAGAGCCATTACACAATTGGAGCACATGCAGGAAATTTTGGATTTCCTCATGTAGGACTAGAAATACGGCAAGATCTTATTTCAGATAAGGCTGGCTGTGAATTTTGGGCAGATTTTCTTGTGAAAACATTAAGCCCTGTGCTTGAAAGCACTGATTTGTATAAAGAGGAATTTTTCTAAACATGCATGTAATTACAAAAGAACCTTCTTTCACCTTTGGTGTGGAAGAGGAATACCTTCTTGTCTCTAAACAAAGTCGTGATATTGCTAAAGACGCACCTGAACATATGGCAGAAGAATGCTCCTGCATAACAGATGCAGGACAGATAGTTCCTGAATTTCTACGTTCACAAATAGAAATCGGAACTAAAGTATGCTCAACAACTCCAGAATTACGCAATAGCCTTGCCTCTTTAAGAAAGACAGTTGCAAATGTTGCTAATAAATATGATTTAGCTCCAATAGCTTCATCAACGCACCCTTTTGCTGTTTGGCATGAACAGCAACAAACAAACAAGGAGCGTTACAATACTATAGCAAATGATCTTCAAGATGTTGCGAGACGGCTTATCATTTGTGGAATGCACGTTCATGTAGCTGTTGAAGATAATGATTTAAGAATTGATTTAATGAATCAAGCTTCTTACTTTTTGCCACATCTTTTGGCTCTTTCTACATCGTCTCCTTTTTGGAATGGAAGAAACTCTGGTCTTGAATCTTATAGGCTTAGTATATTCAATCAGTTGCCACGAACAGGTTTGCCTGAAAAGTTTGTCTCATGGGCTCAGTATGAACGTCATGTAAACGTTCTTGTCAATGCAGGTTTTATTGAAGATTCTTCCAAGCTGTGGTGGGACTTGAGACCTTCTTCCAAATACCCAACGCTAGAGTTGAGAATTGCAGATGTATGTCCATTGATTGAAGATTCAATATGCATAGCTTCTATTTATAGATGTATCATACGAATGCTTTATCGTTTAAGAAAAGGAAATCATCGCTGGAGAGCATACTCTAATATGCTAATCGAAGAAAACCGTTGGCGTGCTCAACGTTATAGCATAAAAGAAGGTCTTATAGATTTTGGAATTGGTAAAGTTATTCCTTTTCCAGAACTTATGGAAGAACTGATAGAATTGTTACATGAAGATGCTATTTTCTTTGATTGTGAAGCAGAGATTAAGCATGTCAGGAAAATCATTGACCGTGGGACAAGCTCTCACAGGCAAGTTACTCTTTACAACAAAGCTATATCTGAAGGAGCAACAGAACTTGAAGCAGGTCAACAGATCGTTGACATGCTGATAGATGAAACAACAAAAAATCTAGATAAAATGCTAGCAGACAACAAATAACTAAAATAGCTTTTTAATAGGGGCGTTTCTTAAAAAAGCAAGAAACGCCTTTAAAAATTAAGCTGTGTTAAATGAAACTGTTGCTAAAAACACCACTCTGCTGTCGTCTTCCTCCGTACTCGTCATACTCAAAATTTTAATTTCGGGTATCCAGTCTTTCTTAAAAAGATTCTGGATTCCCAGCCTTTGGCTGAGAATGACGGCGAGGGGTTGCTTACGCTTGCAATTGTAGATGTCAACTAATTCGATGACAGTACTAAATGCTCTAATTATGTCAAATAGCAACAATATTGTATAACATAGCTAAAAATTACGAAGAATATTTTTTGATTGCAATATCAAGAGATTTAAGAATTTCACGCCCTAATTCACCACCATCACCTGCAATTT
>DAOWDM010000122.1 GCA_030639035.1 Alphaproteobacteria bacterium | reverse complement strand
CTAAAAAGTTTTTTTGTAGCTTGTGAATGTTCTGTTTTACTCATCATTTTTCCTCTTAACTTGGTTCAAAAAATTCACAGCAATAACTGCGTCGGGGAATCATTGGCTTTGATATTCCAGAATCATCAATACTTATGGCTTTACCGTGATAGCTAAGTGAAGCAGATGAACTTTTTTTGCCGTTATTTGTTAAGATCTTGTTTTTGTTTTTTGGATGTTTACAGCGAACACCAAGACCAATCCCAACAGCCCAATATAAATATTTACAACGCATACAGCATTTTTCAGGATATTCAGGGGTTTTTGACATGTTTTGCTATCCTTCTTTTATTATCTGATTGTTGAGCGTATCTGCATTTTCGCATTTTCCTGTTACATCGAACCTTAACGGAGGGGTTTCAAAGCTATGATAGAACATATAGCCGATAATTTTATTGTCTCCGCAAACTGTGCCGTTCTTTTTTGCGTAATGACAGCGTATAAGTTCTGAGACTTCAGCCATTTGCTGTTCAAAAGACAAGTCTTTTAATGTGGCTTGCAAAGGAATTTTGGTTTGACTGCTTACACTCATTGCATGAAAAAAGTTTTGTAACTTAATAGGTTCTTCTGGTATTACCCGAAGAGACCAATGCCATTTTTCACGATGTTTAATGATTTTTGTTTGTTGGATAGCTTCTTCTATAACGTCTTGTTCTATGCCAAGAACTTCTGGAATGTTTTCAATAATAAATGTGTTATATTTTCCTTCACTGATAAGAAGATTTATTTTCCTTACACCACCGCTAATGCGTTTATAGCCAATGCGTTCTGCAAGTTCTATGGCTGTAATATTCTGCCTTTGCATTCCTTCAGTAATAAGTTTTCCAATTGGATACATATCAATTTTCCTTTTACCTTATGAGAACAGTATAAAATGCCAGAACGTCAAAAACGGACGTGTAGATTTTATGTCTTTAAATCCAATTCGAGAAAGGTTTGATGTTCTACTTTTATATCTATATTTATATCGCCAATACGCAAGACATCGTCCAGAGAAAGGCTAGGAAATATATGGTCGAGCAAGGCATGGAATAAATGGCAATGGTGTTTTTGATAAAAAGGGCTGTCTTTACAATGAGAAAAATCATTCCAATTACAGTCTAGTTTGTCAGGGTCTTTTTGATTCCAGTCTAAACCTGCTTCAGCCAAACATTCTTCAAAATGATGCCAGTTGCAATGTGCTATAATGTTATCTGAATCATCATCACAAAGAGGGTCGTTCTCATTAAGGATAAAACTTACTTCAGGAAAAACCTCATAATCCTTTAAGAAAGCATCACCTTCAGCTATCTGCTTTTTTAGCTGATTTTTAATTTCGGTTATTTTGAAATATGTAAGATTCTGCAATTCAGCAAATTTAAGGTTTAGCTTATCAAGATATTCCATTTCCTCTGGTGTAGCTTCAGAAAAATCTCGTCCATTTTTTGTACGGCAACGCTGTTCACTAAACGTATTGCAAAATGTATCAGCGTTATTAGAAATCTTATTAACATCACTTTCAGTTACCATATCGCCAGATTCAAGTGCCTCTTTTACACTCTGAAAACTTTTCTCAAGTTTTGAAAACTCATTTTGAAAAGAATATAAATCATGTTCTTCTGCTTCATTCAGTTCTTGTTCAGTACACTTATCAAGAACTATAGGCTGAATAGCTATTACCTCACCTGTTTCTTCTCTGTATTGTTCTAGTAATTTTTTAGCAGTTTTCATGCTTTCTATTTGTGCCCATGTGCTGCCACCTCTTCTACGCAGAAATATTACATTTTCAGGAATAAATTTCTCATTACACCAGTCAAGCAGATGTTCAAAGCTATGTTTTATGTATAATTCTTCTCTGCTTTGATAATAAACACGGAATTCAGGCATACATGTACTACAATAATAGCCCTCATCGTTTCTTTCTTCATAAATTTCAAAATCATAAAGAAAATCCCAAAGTTCTTTCTCATAATTTACGAATATCGACATACCCCATCTATTGAAAGAACCAGAAATCAGAGAAGAAACGCCTTTGAATCTAAAATATATACACTCTTCATTTT
>DAOWDM010000047.1 GCA_030639035.1 Alphaproteobacteria bacterium | reverse complement strand
GCCCTGTAACTATTGGTTATATCTATATGTTGAAGCTTCATCATCTTGTTGATGACAAAATACATGCTCGTTCTGTAGGGCCGTATTCTCTTGTTACTCAGCAGCCTCTTGGCGGTAAAGCACAGTTCGGCGGACAAAGATTCGGTGAAATGGAGGTTTGGGCTCTTGAAGCATATGGAGCAGCTTATACTCTTCAGGAAATGCTGACAGTTAAATCAGATGATGTGTCTGGTAGAACTAAAGTTTACGAATCAATTGTTCGTGGTGATAATTCTTTTGAAACAGGAATCCCTGAATCCTTTAATGTCTTAATTAAGGAAATGCGGTCTCTGTGTATGAACGTAGAGTTAAGTAAAAACGAGAATTGATAAACAGTTTTAATCAATCAATTTTAATTTTGTGTAATGATTTTTAAATTTTGCACAATTAGCGGAATGAGGCAGATATGAATGAATTAATGAGGGTTTTTGGTCAAGTTAGTGGAAGCCAGTCATTTGACAAAATCCGAATTTCAATTGCATCGCCTGAGCGGATACGCTCGTGGTCTTTCGGTGAAATTAAAAAACCCGAGACAATAAATTATAGAACGTTCAAGCCAGAGCGTGACGGACTTTTTTGTGCAAGAATATTTGGTCCAGTAAAGGATTATGAATGTTTATGCGGAAAATACAAAAGAATGAAATACCGAGGCATTGTGTGTGAAAAATGCGGTGTCGAGGTTACTCTGTCTAAAGTGCGTAGAGAACGTATGGGGCATATTGAGCTTGCAGCTCCTGTCGCTCATATCTGGTTTTTGAAGTCTTTGCCTAGCCGTATAGGGCTTTTGATGGATATGACTTTGAAGAATCTTGAGAAGATTCTTTATTTTGAGAGTTATGTTGTTATCGAGCCAGGGCTTACTCCTCTTAAAATGCATGAGCTGCTTACTGAAGAGCAGTATCAGTTATGTCTTGAAGAATATGGCGAGGATACTTTCCGTGTGGGAATAGGAGCTGAAGCATTAAAAGAGCTTCTTTCTCAGTTAGATATGGAAGCAGAAATTGAAAAAATCCGTGAGGATTTAAGAGAAACAAAATCTGAAGCCAAACGTAAGAAACTTGTAAAACGTCTTAAACTGATTGAGGCTTTCAGTGGTTCAGGTTCTAAACCTGAATGGATGATTCTTGACGCTGTTCCAGTTATTCCACCTGAATTGCGTCCGCTAGTTCCATTGGATGGCGGTAGATTTGCTACTTCAGATTTAAATGATTTGTATCGTCGTGTTATTAACAGAAATAACCGTTTGAAACGTCTTATTGAACTGCGTGCTCCTGATATTATTATCCGTAATGAAAAACGGATGCTTCAGGAAGCTGTTGATGCTTTATTTGATAATGGTAGGCGAGGCAGGGCGATTACTGGTGCAAATAAAAGACCGCTTAAGTCTCTTGCTGATATGCTTAAAGGTAAACAGGGACGTTTCCGTCAGAATTTGCTAGGTAAACGTGTTGATTATTCTGGTCGTTCAGTAATTGTGGTTGGACCAGAACTCCTTCTTCATCAGTGTGGCTTGCCTAAGAAAATGGCACTAGAGCTGTTTAAGCCTTTTATTTATGCAAAGCTTGAGTTGTATGGAATGGCAACAACTGTTAAAGCTGCCAAACGTATGGTTGAAAAAGAGCGTCCTGAGGTGTGGGATATTCTTGAAGAAGTTATTCGTGAACACCCAGTGCTGCTTAACCGTGCTCCTACATTGCATAGGCTTGGTGTTCAGGCTTTTGAACCTGTTCTTATTGAAGGCAAGGCTATTCAGCTGCATCCATTGGTATGTACAGCATTTAATGCTGACTTTGATGGAGACCAAATGGCTGTTCATGTGCCGCTTTCTCTTGAAGCTCAGCTTGAAGCCCGTGTTCTTATGATGTCAACTAATAACATATTAAGTCCTGCGAATGGCAAGCCGATTATTGTGCCTACACAGGATATTATTCTTGGTCTTTATTATCTTACTATGGAACGTGAGGGAAGTAAGGGTGAGGGTATGATTTTTGCGGACATTGATGAGGTTCATCATGCTGTTCACGGAGGT
>DAOWDM010000116.1 GCA_030639035.1 Alphaproteobacteria bacterium | reverse complement strand
TATACTCAACAATTAAGTCAGCAGGACAATGATTATCAAACCCTTCTCTGTTTTGAAAAGGATAGTGAACTTGAGCAAAAGGCATAGATCCAGATTCAAACTAACATTCAAAAACATCATCAACTCTACGCATTGTGCTTTTGCCTGTAGGATCATCAGGATTTGGGCGAACTAAATTATCAATAAACGGTTTGTGGAGGTCGTCAGGACGGACTCCGAAATCTCGTTCTATATCGTCCAAAGAACCGTACACGTCCATTCTTGGATAGCGAGAATCATCGCTTTTCCACACAGGAATTGGAGTTCCCCAGAAACGGTTTCGGCTGATTGACCAGTCTCTTGCACCTTCAAGCCATTTTCCAAAAGCACCGTCTTTGATGTGTTCAGGAATCCATTGGATTGATTGATTATGCTCAACCATTCTATCACGAACTTTGACAACATTTACAAACCAGCTGTTTACGGCTTTGTAAATCAAAGGCTCATCAGTACGCCAGCAATGCGGATAACTATGTGCGTATTGCTCATGTTTGATTATCATTCCCTTGCTTTTAAGGTCTTTAATAATTGGCTTGTTAGCATCAAAAACAAGCATACCTTCATAAGGTGCAACTTCTTGCGTAAAGCAGCCCTTGCTGTCTACAGGGCAAACAACTGGAATTCCTTCTTTTTGACAGACAATAAGGTCGTCTTCACCAAACCCTGGGGCACAGTGAACCACACCAGTACCGTCTTCGGTTGTAACAAAATCAGCACTGATTATGCGGAAAGAGTTTGGAGTATCTTTAAAGAACGGAAACAGAGGCTCATAAGTGCGTCCTACAAGCTCGCTACCTTTTATTGTTTTAACAAAAACTGCATCTTGAAGCTGTTTTTCGTATTTTGCAGCCAAGTCTTTACCGACAATATAACGAGTTCCGCTTTCTTCATAAATTGAATAGTCGATGTCTTCACCAACAGCCAAAGCAAGGTTTGAAGGCAGAGTCCAAGGAGTCGTTGTCCAGACAAGAATCCTGCACGGCATTTCATCTAATGGAAGCTGTTTAAGTGAAAACATCACTGTAACCGCAGGGTCTACACGCTCACGGTATGAATTATCCATACGAGTCTCAAAGTTTGACACGGTAGTTTCAGCAGCCCATGAATAAGGGAGAACTCTAACGCCTTCATACATCAAGCCTTTATTATAAAGTTCTTTGAAAGCCCAGATAACGCTTTCCATGTAAGGCAAGTCCATAGTCTTGTAATCATTTTCAAAAGCAACCCAGCGAGCCTGACGTGTAACAACGTCTTCCCATTCTTTGGAATATTTAAGAACTGACTTTTTGCAATAAGCATTAAACTTTTCAACGCCGTATTCCATGATTTTATCACGACCAGAAATTCCAAGCTCTTTTTCTGAACTCAATTCAGCAGGAAGCCCGTGGCAATCCCAACCGAAACGCCTGTCAACTTTGCGACCTCGCATAGTTTGATAACGTGGAACGATGTCTTTTACATATCCAGTAACAAGATGACCATAGTGAGGCATACCATTAGCAAAAGGAGGACCATCATAAAAGACGTACTCGTTGTCGCCTTTTTCACCTGAAGGACGGTTTTCTACTGACTTTTCAAAAGTTTTGTTATCTTTCCAATATTCAAGAACATCTTCTTCAATTTTTGGGAAATCAGTTTTTGCATTTATTTCTGGATAATGTTTTGTTTTCATAGTTATTCTCTATAAAGTCCATTTTTATTTTTAAAACTAAAGTGTATTTATGTATAATACATTTTAAATCATATTAAAATAAGAGAAAGAACTAATGATGCCATATATTGATAATCTTCCAGAACAACAAAGAGTTAATTTTCTACATGTACTTGCTCATGTAATGCATGCTGACGGAATAATTGAAGAAGCTGAAGCAGGTTATATAAGAGTTGCGGCCAAAGCATACAACATTTCAAGCAGTCATCTTGATGAAGTAATGTCTCCTGCGACTGATGAAGAAACGGTTCAGCTTGCCCTTACGATTGAGCCTAAAACTTCCAGAAGGTACATGATGCGAGAAATGATAGCCCTTGCTTATGCTGATGGCGTTCTTGATGAAAAAGAAAAAGATGTAATTTTCCATATAGGAAACGAACTCGAAATATCAGATTTGCGTATGAATGAAATGATTTCATGGGCTATCGATAGTTTTGAGTTGCAAATAGACGGTATTTCTTTAATAGAAGAAGATGACAACGATGATGAAGTCATTGTTGATGAAGAAGATTTTGATGAAACTGCTACCGAAGATGAAATAGATGCTTTTATCGAAAATGAAGACTTAGAAGACGAAGAATAAAAAAGGAAAAAAACAATGCATTATATCGAAGAACTTAGTATAGAACAAAGAATAGCTTTTCTTTCTGCAGTATCACATGTAGCTCATGCCGATGACGATGAAGAGCTACACGAAGCTGAAGAGAATTATCTTGCGGTTACAGCAACCGTTTATGATATACCAAAAGAACGAATCAACGAAATTATGACCCCAAAATCTCGTGAAGAAATAATTTCTATGGTAAAGAAAATAACTAATCCAGACATACATCTCACTCTTATAAGAGAAATGTTTACAGTTGCTCATGCCGACGGAGACTTGTCCGACAACGAGATTTTAGCTATTGGAAGCATTGCTTCAAAGCTTGGAATTTCATTGGATAAAGTCGAGAAAATAAGCTCTTGGGTTTTAAGAGGGCTTGAATGGCATGAAGAAGGCGAGCGGTTGTTTTCAAAATAATTACAAGACTTTTAACTAAAAAGTATTGTTACAGAACAGTTAAATAATTAAAATTAAGCTGTTTTTTGTCAACATTTAATAAGAACTACTATATAATATGTAGATAAGTTTTAATTATGGGAGTTAATGCAATGTCAGATGAAGAATATATTGAACCAGAACATGCAGAAAACGAAGAAGTTGCATTAGAAGACTCTAATGGCATTACAGAGGTAAGTTTAAGCTCTCAAACACTTGGTAGCCATTCAGAAGAAATGGCAGCAAAAGAAATGGCTAACAGAATGCATGATTCTGTACATTCTGCGACAGATACTTATGAAATGAAAACAGAAATAACTTCTGACGGTGTTATTACTGCTCAGGAAGATGCTTCTCTTGATGTAAATGCAGATAAGCTGCAGGCAGATTTTCTTAAGACTCGCCAGCTGCTTCGCCTTCTGGATTCAAACAGCCCATTGCGTGCTAGAGCAGAAATGATGCTTGAAGACTTAAAACGCCAGTCTTTTGAAGCTCGTCATGTAGCAGATACTCATGATGAAACAGAATCTCAAAAACATCAAACTCATGAAGAACATCAAGCTCATGAAGAAGAAACAAAAGAGGCGGAATCTCCACTTTTGGAAAAGCAGGAAGACAAGCCTTTCGATATAGCAGCTCTGCGAGGATTAAAGAAAAGCTCAAACAGTTGGCAGAAACCAAAAGAACAGGATAACACTAAAACGAAAACTCCTTTTAGTGCAGAAATGTTCAATAAAATCATGGCAGATAAAGCGAGAACATAACCTTATAAAATAGACGGCATATTAGCGATAGACAAAACGGCAAAAACCTTCTATTGTAGTCTATAAATAAAAAATAGAAGGTGATTGTTATGTCATTATTTGGAACAACTTATAAAATAAAAGATTTCAATCAAAACGTTATTTTCAAATCAAATAACGTTGACAGTATTAAAGAATGCGTTGAGCTTGCTGTTAAAGAGAAGGTCGACCTTTCTGGAGCTTTCCTTGAAACAGCAGATCTTAAAGGTGCAAACCTTAAAGGTGCGGATCTTAAAGGTGTTTATTTTGAAAAGGCTAATTTGGAAGGTGCGAATCTTGAAGGGGCAGATCTTTATGATGCTCATTTATCAGGTTCTAATCTTAATAATGCTAACCTTGAAAGAGCTAACCTTAAAATTGCTAATCTTCACAAGGTAAATCTTGAAGAGGCTAATCTTAAAAACGCAAATCTTGAAAGTGCAAATCTTCATAGCACAAACCTTGAAAAAGCTAATCTCCACAATGCTCGCTTACAAGGTTCTCATATTCATAATATAAATCTTGAAAAAGCTAACATTGAAGGAGTTGACTTTACTGATGCAAGATTTTCAAGTGATAAAATTAAGCAGGATTGTATAGTCAAAGCTAAAAAGGCTACTGATGCAGAACTAGTTAAAAACGCTCAAGCTAAAATCAAAACTGCTATGATAAGTGGGAAAAGCAGATAAAATAGGAGTAAAACAATGTCATTATTTGGAAAAACTTACGAGATAAAAGACATGGGTGGAAACGTTATCTTCAAATCAAATAAAGTTGACAGCCTGAAAGAATGTGTTGAGCTTGCTGTTAAAGATCAAGTTAAACTTGTTAGAGCTAATCTTGAAAGAGCTAATCTTGAAGGAGCTAATCTTGAAGGAGCTAACCTTAAAGGAGCTACGCTTGGAAAAGCAAATCTTAACGATGCAAATCTTAGCAATGCAAATCTTGAAGGAGCTTATCTTATTGAAGCTAATCTTAAATGGACTAATTTTGAAGGGGCTAACCTTAAAGAAGCATGCCTTAAAAAGGCTAACCTTGAAAATGCAAACCTTAAAGAAGCATGCCTTAAAAATGCTAACCTTGAAAAAGCTGACCTTATGGACGCTAACCTTGAAAGAGCAAATCTTAAAGAATCTTGGCTTTATGATATTCGATTGACAAGAGCTAATCTTTATAAGGCTAATCTTGAAGAAGCCAAGATGACTGAGGCTAACATTGCAAGTGCAAATTTTGAAGGAGCTAACCTTAAAGGAGCAGATTTAAGAAGTGCCTTTTTATCTGATGACACCATTATTAAAGATGCTAATCTTGAGGGAGCTAACTTTGTTAGTGCAAGATTTCCAAATGATAAAATGAAACAAGATTATCTCAGCAAACCTAAAAGAGATGCTGATGCAAAATTAATTAAAGACGCTCAAGCTAAAATCAAAGCTGCCATGATGAGTAGGAAAAGCAGATAAAATAGGAGTAAAACAATGTCATTATTTGGAAAAACTTACGAAATAAAAGATACTGACGGAAAAACTCTTTTCAAATCAAATAAAGTTGACAGCCTGAAAGAATGCGTTGAGCTTGCTGTTAAAAATGATGTTAAACTTCAAAAAGCTAACCTTAGTGGAGCTGACCTTAGTGGAGCAGACCTTGAAAGAGCTGACTTTTTTGAGGCTAATCTTAAAGGAGCTAACCTTTTGCTGGCTAACCTTACAAAAGCTAACCTTAAAGATGCTAATATTGAATGGTCTATCCTAAGAATGGCTAACCTTACAGAAGCAAATATTGAAGGTGCTAACTTTTGTAAAACACTGCTTAAAAAAACTACTCTCAACAATGCAAAAATGGCTGGAACAAATTTCTCTGATGCAAAGTTTTCAAGTGATAAAATTAAGCAAGATTGTATCCGTAAGTCTCAAGAAGGAAAAAACCTTGCAGATAGCAAAGCTAAAAAAGAAGCTCATGATGAACTAGTTAAAGACGCTCAAGATATGATTAAAGCTGCTATGATGAGCGGAAACAGCAGATAAAGTAGCAACTAAACACGGTGTCGTTATTTGAAAAAAGACACCTGAAAGATAGATTTTTTGTGGTTTTTATGTAATCCTCTTATATTAGAGTCTATCTGATTTATATGGAATCACTTTATCTTTCATATGCCTATGCTGTCGTATTCAGTCTTTGTTTTCTGTTTTTTCTAAATTCCCAGACCTAAAGGACTCAGAATAACAATTGTTATGATTTTTTGAATGAGGCTAAATCAAAAAGATTCTAACAATGCTATTATGAAACACAACCTTTGCTAATCTGAATCAAGAACGTCTACTCCTAATTCGTTTGAGATTTCAGAGCATCGTTTTTGAACTGTTTTTCTAAATTCAATATCATCTTCACCTGTTTCAAGCTCAAGCCAAGCTCTGTAAAGTGGGATATGTTTTGTTTTATCCCCATGATAAAGCACTATTTCATATTTGGTTTTTATCAGCCCTTTGTGCATGTAGCGAACGGTTTTGCTCATAATGCCACTGTAATTTATCCATGGTTCAATAAACGAATCTGCTCCTGTCCAGCCACGACTTTCGACTCTAACCATATCGTCGTCTATCATCAGTTCCTTGTAATGGAACATGTTTCGTATTGCGTGAGCAAGTAGCCATACTCCAATAATGACAAGAAAAAAAGAAAGCATGTACCAATACCATTCATTCTTGAGCATACTAAAATACACAGATGAAATGGCACAAACCAGAATAAAGCTTGATGCAAACATATTGCTTAAAATAACAAGCCAGCTGTCTGTATCGGATATTTTCCCCCTGATAGGGTCAGAAAAGACATTTACATCTACAGTAACAACAGCTTTCTTTTCTCTGCTCATGTTAAAAATTGTTAGTTTATTCTTCCATGGCAGTGTTTATATTTTTTACCCGAACCGCACGGACACGAAGCATTTCTAGCGATTTTACCCCATGTTGATGGGTCTTCAGCATTAAGATTCTCACCTTTTGCATAACGGAAAGGCTGGCTTTTGCTAGCTTCTTTTTCGGAACTTTCCCCGACAGCTTGCTCTGGTGTTTCATGAATCTGTCTTACATTAGACGGCATTGATGGCTCAAGTGAATCTGGAGCTGGTTCTGCATGAATCTGCACCATTGAAAGAACGTTTGTTACACGCTCCCGCACCAAATCCAACATGTTTCCAAACATTGAAAATGCTTCTTTTTTGTATTCGTTTAAAGGGTCTTTTTGACCATAAGCCCTTAGAGAAATTGTGTGTCGTAAATAGTCTAATCCGAGCAAATGTTCTTTCCATGTCTGGTCGAGTATTTGAAGCAACATGCTTTTTTCGACCATACGCATAATTTCAGGTCCGAAATTAGCTGCTTTTTCTGCCATTTTTCTATCTGAAGCATCAAGTATGCGTTCTTCAATAATTTTCTCATCAACACCTTCTTCTGCAACCCATTCATTGATAGGAAGGTCGACATTTAAAGCTTTTAGGCATTCTGCGTGCAGGTTCTCAATATCCCACTGTTCGTGCATGACTTTTGCAGGAAGATTAGACTCTACCATATCTGCAATAACTTCATGACGCATAGAAGATACTGTTTCAGTTACCTCATCAACTTCCATAAGTTCACGACGCTGTTCATAAATGACTTTACGCTGGTCATTCATCACATCATCGTATTTCAAAAGATTTTTACGAATATCAAAGTTCCACGATTCGACTTTTTGCTGAGCTTTTTCAAGAGCTTTATTTATCCATGGGTGAATGATAGCTTCACCTTCTTCCAGCCCTAGTCTTTGAAGCATAGAATCCATACGGCTAGTGCCAAAAATACGCATAAGATCGTCTTCTAATGAAAGAAAGAACTTTGACGCACCTGGGTCGCCTTGTCGTCCTGAACGACCGCGAAGCTGGTTATCTATACGTCTACTTTCGTGCCTTTCTGTACCTATTACGAATAATCCGCCACCATCAAGAGCTATTTGTTTCTTTTCCTCGATTTCTTCACTGATTTTTTGCGTAAGTTTTTTACGCTCTTTTTCATCAACTATATCGTTAAGTTCTTGTGAAACTCTCATGTCAAAATGACCGCCAAGCTGAATATCTGTGCCTCGTCCTGCCATGTTTGTAGCAATAGTTACTGCACTTGGAATACCAGCTTGAGCAATAATGCTAGCTTCACGTTCATGATGCCTTGCATTTAAGATGTTGAATTTAATGTCTTTTTCTCTAGCTAGAAGTTCACCAAGATATTCTGATTTTTCAATAGATGTTGTTCCTACTAAAACAGGCTGATTACGGTTTACACATTCTTTTATCAGCTTGACTATCGCATCATTTTTTTCTTTGGCTGTGCGGTAAATCTCATCATGCATATCATCACGGATTACAGGAAGATTTGTTGGGATTTCAACGACTTCAAGGTTGTATATATCTGCGAACTCAGCAGCTTCTGTCATTGCTGTGCCTGTCATTCCAGAAAGCTTAGGATATAAACGGAAAAAATTCTGGAATGTTACGCTTGCAAGCGTTTGGTTCTCTGACTGTATCGAGGCTTTCTCTTTTGCTTCCAAAGCCTGATGCAAGCCGTCAGAGTAACGTCTACCCTCCATCATACGTCCTGTAAACTCATCAATAATGACAACTTTGTCGTCTTTGACCATATAGTCTACATCTTTTTGGAACATGATATGAGCACGCAAAGCCTGATCAACGTGATGAACAAGTGAAACATTGCCTATGTCATAAAGGCTTTCCCCCTCCATTAGACCTTCTTTGGCAAGAAGTTCTTCTACTTTTTCAACACCGTCATCTGTAAGTGTAACTGATTTTTGTTTCTCATCTTTTTCGTAATGACTTTCATCAAGCTTTTGTATGAGCCTGTTAACAATGATGTAGCGTTCCGAGGAGTTTTCTGCCGCTCCTGAAATAATAAGAGGAGTTCTAGCTTCATCAACTAAAATAGAGTCGACTTCATCAATAATAGCGAAATTGAAAGCTCTTTGAGACATCTCGTCCAAACGGAATTTCATATTATCCCGCAGATAGTCAAAACCAAGCTCGTTGTTTGTAGCGTAAACAATATCGCTGGCGTACACTGCTTTTCGCTCATCATCAGAAATGCCATGAACAATACAGCCAACTTTAAGCCCAAGAAAACGATAAACTTTCCCCATCCATTCAGAATCACGATTCGCCAGATAATCGTTAACAGTAACGATATGAACTCCTTTTCCTGAAATAGAATTCAGATAAGCCGCCAACGTTGCAACTAGAGTCTTTCCTTCACCTGTTTTCATTTCTGTAATCATGCCACGGTGCAGAACTATTCCACCGATTAGCTGAACATCAAAATGACGTTGCCCAAGCGTTCTTTTAGCTGCTTCTCGAACTGTAGCAAAAGCTTCTGCAAGAATATCGTCAAGTGTCTCACCATCTTCG
>DAOWDM010000201.1 GCA_030639035.1 Alphaproteobacteria bacterium | reverse complement strand
TTATCTATTTTCATTCTATTGCCATAACGATTTATTATAGAAACACAATTTTTAGGAACTTCTTGTATTACAACAGGAGAATGTGTTGCAATTATAGCAACTCCATTTCTATTTCTCATTAACTCAGATATGGCTCTTAAATAAGCTGACAATAAAGGAGGATGTAAATGATTTTCGGCTTCATCAATTAAGACAAGTGTCTTTTCTTCAACTAGTTCAACTAATTTTAGCATTGATAACAGTATTATTTTATGACCAGAGCTAAGATTTGTACATAGGATGTTTAGTTGTGTATTAAGAATTTCGCCTTCTTCCATTTCAATGAGAGTATTAAAGTCATGTTTTTCAAAAATAGGGTCTGAGGATAATATTTCCAAAGATTTTTGCAATCTTTTAACGTAGCTCCCCTTTCTGCATTTAAGAAAAGATTCTTTAAGTTCTTTATGCAAAACACGAGGGCTTTTAAATATTATTTCTTTTTCTTTTTTACCTTCTACTTTTCCCCACATTTTTAACCCAATATAATCATATTCGATAAAATCTTCAGACTTACTTTCTTGCAACCTAGTCATTTCTTTAGGTGGTTTTGCATTATCAAAAGGGCTAAATACAACTGAAACTACTTTTGTAAAACGCTCTTCACTAGAATCAAAGTTTATGCCAACTTTGAATTTTAGCTTCATATCCTCATTTTTTGTTAAAGATGAGATAATAGATGAAATTAATTGTGTTTTACCAGAAGCATTTCTTCCAATAATTACATGCATATTTGTTGGAGGTAACGAGTAAGGAGTAACGTTTATACTTATTTTTGGTTTGTTTTCTTTATTGATTATTATATCAAAACTATAAGGAGTTAACGCAATCTTACCTTCTAGTATAGATTTATATGTTATTTCAATCTGATGGGTAGATATACTTCTTAATAAAGATTCTATAAATGCACCATCATTATTAAACTCATTATAAATATCAATCTGATGCACACAATCCTTAAGCGATTTTAAAATATCATCTTTTATATGCTCATCAAGACTCATTAGTTGCTCATAAAAGCTCTGTCCTTGCCCTAAAGAACAGTATGTTTCATCCAAATGAGTAAAAGGATTATTATGTGGTAGCGGAGTATAACCATGAGGCATATCTTTTTGTATAATTTTTATAGAACCAATATTATGCTCTTCATTCTTGCCATCATAGTAATACAGGTAAAAAGTCGTTTTATATGAATAGTCGTCCCAATTATCCTTAACAAGCACACACTCATTTTTATGATTATTCTCTGAGTTTGGCTTCCATTTTAATATTGTAAATTTCATATTCCCTCTCTTCCAATGCATTATATTGTTATACCTCTAATAGAACAAGCGTGTTTTAATGCAAAGTTACAGTACAAACATAGAGAGTTAGCACTGACATAAAATTGGATTATAGCTAATTTTGGCAACCTGTTTTTTTGTTCTGTGGCTGTAGAAGCCTTGAGGCTTTGTATCCCGTATCTGAAACATGCTAGGAAGAACCTGATTTTTGTTAGAACATGCACCTGAAAAAAAAGTATTTAAAATGCGACTATAAAAATTTGACTTCATACACCGATAAACAGATTTTAATCTGTATAGATTTTTTACCCCCATACCTTCAAATCTTTTATAATCCGTCCTTGTTCTATTGGAGCTAGGTTGCCGTATGATTGTAGGGTTGTGTCTATGCTTGAGTGTCCTAGACTTTGACGGACTGCGTTTAAGAATTTTGGGGTGTGTTCTTCTGCCCATCTGATTATGGTGTGCCTGAAACTGTGAGGTCTTAAGTATTCATGCCCTGCTGAATTAAAGGCTCTTTCAAACATTTTTATTATTGTTGTGTTTGATTTTATTTCTTCCTTTTTTATTTGTGGTTCTAATATGTTTAGCTGATTAAACTGTGCAGGGATTCTTGGAAACAAAGGGTTTCTTGGTTCAAAGCCTAGCTTTTCAAGCTCTTCTTTCCATAGCAAAACATTGTCCTTTATATCATCAGGAAAAGGCATAAAATAGGCATGTCTTGTCTTTGCAAATTTAACCTGCATGTCTTTAGGGTTTACATAAATCATATGGTTTTTTGCTTGCTTGTTAAAGATTAAGTTTTTTAACTTAACTGTCTTTAACTCTGAAACTCTAAGTCCACAAAGTATTTGCAAAGATATGACAGCCTTGTTTCTTCTGTCTGTTATCGTCTTGTCAGGCATAGCTCTAATCACTTCAAAAACATCATCTAAAGAATAGCTTTCTTGATATTCCGTTACTTTTGCTGTTTTGCGTTGGTTATTGGATAAGCTAAAATAATCTATGTGGTTGTAGTCTATCTTGCTCTTATAGCCTTTTTGTCGCTCTAGCCATGAGTAGAAGTCTTTTAAGGCTTTTAAGTTGCTGTCTATGTATGAAAGACTTAAATCTTTTTCCATGAGCTTGTTTATGTAGCTTTCAATCATGTTGATATTGAGAGTTTCAAAGTTTTTAAAGTCGTTTAACAGTTCAAATTCTCTTAGATGCTTCAATGTAGCAATACAGGTTTTTCCATCTTTTTTACAAGCTCTTTTCATATGGATTTTATAGTTATATTTAGCTCTTTCATTCTTGGCATTATAGATGCTGTGGCTATCAGTATTTGACATTAAAACAAGCTCCCTTGTAAGGACTCATTTGAAGCGTTTTTGTCATGGTCTAAAATGTGAGTCTTTAAGGGTGTATTTGTAGAATCATATAATTCCAACTCATCAACTAGATTGAAAGTTTTTTTAAGCTCTTGATAATCCGTTAATTTGTAGCTTTTATTTGTTGGTTTTTTGCTCTTAGAGCATATCCCTTTTGCCTTGATATAAGAGCCGTTTTTTTCAATATAAATCTTTCTCTGATATGGTATCTCTGGACACTTACAAGAAAAGCAATAAAACTCATCAAATTTAGTGCTTATCTTTTTGCTGTTGTTTAGCTTGCCAAGAAATTCTTTTAGCTCATACCCAAAGACTAACAACGGCTGTTTGCTGTCTATCGTGTTTAAGCCGTTCTTTATCCAACTTCTAACCGTTTGAACATGGAGCTTGTTTTTCTTGAATAATAAAGATATGTCATCAACCGTATAACATAATTGATACGATATTAGATTAAGATTGTAATGTTTAGCCATCTTATGAACGGCTCTTTTTAATGCGTGATTGTATCCAGTCGTCTATTTCGCTTTCAATCCAACCAACGCATCTTGCACCAAGATTTATATGTTTAGGGAAAAGCTCCTTTTTGATATGTGAATAGATTGTACTTCGACTTAATCCAGTGGTTTTTATTACCTCTGGAAGTCTAAGGATTCTTTCTTTTATCGGGTGTTTTTGATTTTGCATTAGTCTGCTCTCATTTAATTAACGTTGAGAACAGCTTATAAGGTTCAACATGGCTGAAATAGATACGCAGGTTAAGAAAACTAGACTACCTAAAATCTACCAAAATATGACAGGTTAAAGGGGGGTGGGTAGATAGGTTATATTCTTCTTTTTTAAATAAAGTATATTTTTCAATTAGTTAAAAGGTGGGTAGGTTAGTAAAATTAGGTCAAAAAGGTATGTCGTCATCTTCATATGAAGTTGCAAAGTCTTGATTGAATGTGCAGGGCTTTATAAAACTTTCTTTTGTTGGTGTTTTTGTTGCCCCTCCTTTAGGCTTCCAGTTTGCAACTTTTGCAATGTCTTCTATTGCTTGTTTTATGTGGTTGCCTTCTTCATCAATCAAATCAAATTCCTTTGCATTTGTTTTAAGCCATACTTCAAGAGCCTGTTTTGGTGTTTTATTGTTTAACAAAGAAATATCGTTAGTTATAGCTTGCCAAGCTCTAACGGCTGTTGCCAATTTTGGGGCATAAAATTCATTATCTTTGTTAAGATAATCTGGCTCATTAACATTATCTGAAAAAAAGAAGCCTTCAGTATATCCTCGAGATTGCAGCCATGCTTTAAGTGTAGAAACTTTTATTGTTGTTAAATGCCAATCTGGCTCTGCACAATAATTATTTCCTTCTTCATATCTTGTATTTGATTTTAAAGTATCTGACATAATTGCATTTTTTAAAGCAGCAAAAACAGCCTCATATCCTTTTGGTCTCTTTTCAGCGTTCCAGTTTTCTACATAATATTGAATATGTGAAGGGTCTTCATTTACTATCAACAAAACGGCTTGAATAATTGTTACTTCATCGCATAGATGCCAATGCTGTATGTCTTCCATAATTAAGCTGTCCTTCTAAAATCGCCAATAATAACCTTGCCATTACTGCAAATAGCATCTAAATAGTCTGCCCATTTTTGCATCATTATTTTTCTTTCATCTAAGAACATTGCACGGTCATAAGCAGCGTCTACTTTATTTCTTATAGAATGTGCTAATTGCCTGTCTATTACTTCGTGTCTGTAGTTTAGTTTTTCTTTTATTGTCGTCATTGCTAAGGCTCTAAAGCCGTGTCCTGTGGTTTTGCCTTTATAGCCCATGCGTTCTATGGCTTTTAAGATTGTGTTGTTGCTCATAGATTTTCTGGAAGTTATTTGATTCGGGAAAACTAAATCCCATTGCCCTGTTTGGGTTTGAATCTCTTTTAAGATTTCAATGGCTTGTCTTGAAAGTGGTACAATATGCTGTTTTCTCATTTTCATACGTTCAGCAGGGATAATCCATTCTCCTGCTTCAAGGTCAAATTCATTCCATTTAGCGTTTATAAGTTCTCCTGTACGCACAAATGTTAAAATTAGCAGGTGCATAGCGTGTCTGGTTAGAAAGAACAGCCTAGCATCATTCTTTTCTAGCTTGTGTAAAAATTCAGGTAGCTCTTTTATATCAAGGGCTGAATAGTGCGTCTGTTTATAAGGCTTCAAAGCTCCTTTTAAGTCTGTTACAGGGTTTCTATCTGCAAGTCCTGTAACTATTGCAAAACGGAAAATTTGCCCACAAGTCTGCATAGCACGTTTTGCAATGTCAAAAGCTCCACGCTTTTCAATTAACCGTAAAACATCTAAAATTTGAGGTGCTGTAATATCTGAAATTGGCAAATGTCCTATAACTGGGAAAATATCATTTTCTAATCTTCTTAAAATGCTAACTGCATAAAGAGGAGTCCAACCGCTTGTTTTATGCTCGTGCCATTCTTTAGCAATGCTTTCAAAAGTGTTTGATGAAATTCTTTTGGCTTGTCTTTTTTGTTCTTTCTTTACAAAAGAGGGGTCTGCTCCATTGTTTAAGATTTTTCTTGCATCATCTTTCTTTTGCCTTGCTTCTGCTAAGCTGATTTCTGGGTAAACTCCAAGAGCTAAACGCTTTTCTTTTCCCATAAATCTGTATTTTAACCGCCAATATTTAGAGCCTGAAGGCATTATTTCAAGATATAAGCCTTGAGAATCTGAGAGCTTTCTGGGCTTTGCTGTCGGTTTTGCATTCTTGCAAGAAGAGTCTGTAAGTGCCATTTGGGGGCATCTCCTTTTGGGGTTGTAATTTATGCCCCCAATTATGCCCCCTTTTTATCTGGCTGTAAACAAATCTTATTGGACGTTATCACACAAAAAAAGCCCTCGAAACATATGTTTTCAAAGGGCTTGCTGTACTTTATAGGACGTTAAAAAACTTGTGAATGGCGGAGAGAGAGGGATTCGAACCCTCGATACGGTCTCCCGCATACACGCTTTCCAAGCGTGCGCCTTCAGCCACTCGGCCACCTCTCCGTTGATTTGGAAGATATATTACGTTGGTTGGTTTTGCAATTAAAATTCTATGTTTTTGGTGAAGTTCCCATGATTTCAATGGTTTGGGATATTGTTGCAATTGGTTGTTTATGTGTTTGCATCAGTTTTACAATGTCACGTACTTCTGAGACATTGCTTTTATAGTTGTTTTCTTTACCGCCTCTGATGGAAAATCCAGCTTTAAGGAATTTTGCTAAAACAGCATAGTAGGCTTTTTGAGACTGTTTATCTCCAAAAGAACACGCCATTGGAACAAGTCTTTTGCCATTTTTCTCAAGAGATTTTTTAAGTTTTTTCAATGCTTTAACATAAGGCTTTACATATGAATCAATGTTGCTTTCAGAGGGACAGCTTATAACTCCGTTTGTTTTTCCAGATGCAATAAGTACGTTGTATATACCGTTGTTATTATCGGGAAGTATCCCTTCTGTTATAAGCTTTTCTATAAAGTTTATTCCTTCTGGAGAATAGGCAATATACTGCACTCCCATGTGTTTGGTGGCTTTTTCAAGGGTTTTATGCAGCTTTTGTTTGTATTTTTCATTTTTCAGAAACTTGTTCAAAAACAGGCTTTTGTTTTTAACTCCCAAAGGAACAATGGCTTCTGAAAGATTTAGCGAAAAGCCATGAGGCTGGTCTTTTACGTCCCATTCTGACACGTCATTAAGAACGCTTATAATAACTTCTGGAGAATATTCATTAACGCCCTCAGTTGTCATCTGCATAAAAACAGGGAGCTTTTTTGTGGCAAAAACAACTCTTGTTTCTTTCATAATTTTTTTGATTATATCAGGATTAAGAGTGTGTTTACCTTTAGAATCTCTACCGTGAAAATGTATTGCGATTCCAGCGTCTTCTTTAGCAGCTACATAACATTCTTTGATGTTTTCTGCAATTTCACGAGGAGTTTTAGGAATATCGTCCTTTTTTGGACCATTAAGCCCGATTAGAATAATTTTCAAATCTTTAAAACCAGCCATGTTTAACTCCATTAAGTACAATTAAACACCAAAGGATTATTTTTGTCTAGCTTTTGTGTAAACATTTTTTAAAAATCTTTCTGTTCCAGCATTTACTCCAACTATCAATATTTTTTCACTTGCTTCTACTAATTCTAGCATTAAATGACCAACTGGAGCATGAGCTCTAACGACGTTTTTGTTTGAAATAACAAATGAGCCACCGCCCATGCTTTGGGTCTTGTTTCCTCTCTCTCTCTCTCAACCTACGTAACGCATTGATTTTATTACATATTTCGT
>DAOWDM010000198.1 GCA_030639035.1 Alphaproteobacteria bacterium | reverse complement strand
TGGAGATAATTAATTTAATATGAGAATTATAGGCGATGTGCATGGAAAGATGGATGACTATTTAAGCATAGCATCCGAAGCAGAGATGTCGATTCAGATTGGAGACTTGGGTTTTGATTATTCAAGACTGAAGAGATTGAATCCGAAGAAGCATAAGTTCATTGGAGGAAATCACGATAACTATGATCTCTATGAAGATTGTCCTCATGCGATGGGGCATTGGGGTTTAATTAATGATGAGATGCAACTAAAACGAAAAGAAAAGTTTTGGTTTATGAGGGGTGCGTTTAGTATTAATGCTGCTGACTTTATTGTTGAGTACATTGCCCAAACTAGAGGCTGGTTCTATACATTGATGGTTTTAGGAACTGCTTTATTTGATAAACCTCCGTTTAAAATGTGCCTGTGTCATGGTGTTGTTTTGGACGAGGACAATCAAAAACTTTCCAAACGTTTAAGCAATTATCCAAGCCCGAATGAGGTGTTTGATAGAAACGGAGCAGATGCTTTGCGTTGGTTCTTAGTATCCTCTCCAATCTTAAAAGGCGGAAATCTGTCAATTGACCGTCATGGAACTGAAATTGCTAAATCAGCTAGAAAAGCATTGATTCCATTGTGGAATGCTTTTAATTTCTTCTGTCTTTATGCAAATGCAGACGGAATCAAAGCATCTGTAGACACCTCTTCGGAAGATGTTTTAGACAGGTATATTCTCGCAAAAATGCAGGAACTTCTTGAGGAACTTACGTTCTTGATGAACAACAATGATATTGTTGGAGCATGTAAGAAAGTCGAGGTTTTCTTAGAGATTCTGAACAATTGGTATATCCGCCGTTCAAGGACTCGTTTCTGGGGTGGTGAAGGTCAGAAAGAGGCTTTTGATACTCTCTACACTGTTCTTACCGTACTTTGTCGTGCAACTGCTCCGTTGATGCCGTTGATTACAGAGCATATTTACCGCAGTCTTACCAATGAAGAAAGCGTCCACTTAACAGATTGGCCTGATGCTAAAAAACTAAAGGCTGACCATGAGCTTGTAGCCACTATGGATAAAGTCCGTGATATTTGTTCAGTTGCAAAAGCTATCCGTGAAGAAAAAGGACTCAGAAACCGTCTGCCACTTGCTTCAATGACTGTTGCAGGAGAAGGGCTTTCTCAGCTTCAAGACTTTTTCGGACTCATAGAGGACGAGGTCAACATCAAGGAAATCAGGCTTGTTGATGATTTGTCAGAATATGCTGAACGCTTCCTTTATATTTTCACTCCGAAAGTAGGAAAACGTCTTGGTAAGCACATGAAAGCCGTTATTGCAGCTTCAAAAACCAACGACTGGGAAATTATGTCAGACGGCAAATTATGCATAGCTGAACAAATCCTAGATATTGGTGAGTTTGAAGAACGCTTGCTTCCAAAAGAAGGAATGTCAGGCGGAGCAATGCCAGACAATACTGCAATCGTGATTTTAGATACAGATACAACTCCTGAATTAGAACGTGAAGGAATTTCCCGAGATTTCGTAAGATTTATCCAGTCATACAGAAAGGAAAAAGACCTAAACGTTTCAGACAGAATTAATCTAACATTCAACACAGATAGCGATGATATAGACAAAGCTTTAGAAGAGCATGCAACCTACATTAAAGAGCAAGTTCTAGCCGTTTCTATGGAAAAAGCTCACGAGAGTAATGGACAAACCGAAAAAATCGGAAAAGGCTCTGTTTCCTTTGAAATAAGCAAGGTATAAAGTTCTTTTGTCATTGTTTTGTCAAAAATGTTGACGTTGTGTTTTTTTACAGGTATTATAATGAAAATAATTACACACACAGGAGTTGGAAATGACAGTTAAATTAAGAAATCTTGATAATAAAGTTCTTCATGAAGCAGATGTTGATACGCTTGGAGAAGCTCTTGAAGACGCAGTTAAAAAAGGCGTTAGTCTTAAAGGCATTGATCTTGAAGGTGCAAAACTTAGGGGTATAGACCTTAAAGGAGCAGACCTTGAAGGAGCTAATTTTGAAAGAACAAAACTTCAAAAGGTTTGTTTGGAAGATGCAAATCTTAAAGATGCCAATTGTAAGAGAATCAATTTTCAGTCTGTAAATGCTAAAAATGCTGATTTTAGTAATACTAGATTTCATGCTTCAAAAATACAGATGTCAAATTTTCAGGAAGCTAATTTTAGAAGAGCGAATATTTCTAATGTAAAAATAGAAAATTCAAATTTTGAAAAAGTAAATTTTGAAAAAACTATCATTTTATCATCTCTTAGTTCTAATGGAACAGTTATGTACGAATTTGAGGCAAACTTTAATAAAGTAGAATTAGACTCAAATGCATTTAAAAAGCTAAAAGATGGCGGGGCTAATGTTAAAAACCCAATTATAGATGGCGTTAAACAGCCTACTGGTATAATTGCTTCATTGAAAAAGACTCTTGGAAGATAGATTCTAAACGTACATACAGGAGCTAAAAATGACAGTTAAATTAAGAAATGCTGATAATAAAATTCTTCATGAAGCAGATGTAGCCACTCTTGGAGAAGCTCTTGAAGATGCAGTTAAAAAAGGTGTTAGCCTTAAAGGCGTTAACCTTGAAGGTGCAAAACTTAGAGATGTAAATCTTAAAGGGGCTGATCTTGAAGGGGCAAATTTTGAAAAAGCAAAGCTTCAAAATGTTAGTTTGGAAGGGGCTAACCTTAAAAAAATTGAATGTTTGAGAACAGATTTTCAGTCTGTAAATGCTAAAAACTCTGATTTTAGTGGAGTTGATATTTATGCTTCAAAAATACAAATGTCTGATTTTCAAGGAGCTAATTTTCAAAAGGCTAACCTTTCTAGTGCAAAAATAGAAAATTCAAATTTTGAAAAAGTAAATTTTGAAAAAACCAGATTCTCTTATACTTCTATGGGAATGGGTATGGGAAGCTCAAGCATATCTAGGGCAAAATTTAACGAAGTAAAACTTGATGATGACATGCCAAGAGTGTTGAAAGCAAGTGGGGCTAATGTTAAAAATCCTATTGTAAATGGCGTTAAACAGCCAACAGGTATCGTTGCTTCATTGAAAAAGAAACTTGGAAGAGATAATTCAAATGACGCAGAAAAGACAGAGTCAAGCTTTACAGCTATAAAACCAACTGATGCTGAATTAGTTAAAGACGCTCAAAATAAAATTAAAGCTGCTATGATGAGTAAAAAACAAAGATAAAAACACTGGTGTAATTATTTGAAAAATGCACTTTAGAGATAGATTTTAAACGTATATACAGGAGCTAGAAATGACAGTTAAACTAAGAAGTGTTGACAATAAAGTTATTCATGAAGCAAATGTTGATACGCTTGGAGAAGCTCTTGAAGATGCAGTTAAAAAAGGTGTTAGCCTTAAAGGCGTTAATCTTGAAGGTGCAAAGCTTAGAAATGTAAATCTCAAAGGTGCAAATCTTGGAGGGGCAAATTTCAATAAAGCAAAGCTTCAAAATGTTTGTTTAGAGGGAGCTAGTCTTATAGGAATGACAGCTTATGAAACAAAATTTCATGCTGTGAATGCTAAAAATGCTGACTTTAATGGAGCTGAATTTTATAATAAAGCTGAAAGCGATAGATCCATGTGTACTAAATATGGTTTCAGTATGAGTAAAGTATCTTTTAGACGTTCAAAAATACAGATGTCAAATTTTCAAGGAGCTAATTTTAAGTTTACAACTCTCGGTAATACAAAAATAGAAAATTCAAATTTTAAAGATGTGAATTTTGAAAAAACAAAAGTTTTTATGGAACGAAAAGAAAATAGAGACACTGACAATATTTCGAAAGAAAAAATAAGAAATGGTAAAGACATAGGTTGTTTTTTTACAACGTTTGTTATCGAAGATATAGCCAAATTTAACAAAGTAGAGCTTGATCCAGATATGCCAAGAATACTAAGACTTGGCAAAGCTAATGTTAAAAACCCTATTGTAAATGGTGTTAAACAGCCTACTGGTATAGTTGCCTCATTGAAAAAAGCACTCGGCAGATAGTTTCTTTTCAACGTACATACAGGAGTTAGAAATGACAGTTAAATTAAGAAACACTGATAATAAAGTAATTTATGAAGCAGATGTAGCTACTCTTGGAGAGGCTCTTGAAGATGCAGTTAAAAAAGGTGTTAGCCTTAAAGGTGTTAGCCTTAAAGGTGCAAAGCTTAGAGATGTAAATCTTAAGGGGGCAGATCTTGAAGGTGCAAATTTTGAAAAAGCAAAGCTTCAAAATGTTAGTTTGGAAGGGGCTAACCTTAAAAAAATTGACTGTCTTGGAACAAATTTTCAGTCTGTAAATGCGAAAAACGCTGATTTTAGTAGAGTTGACTTTTCTCTTTCAAGAATACAAATGTCTGATTTTCAAGGGGCTAATTTTACAGGAACAGAACTTTCAAGTGTAAAAATAGAAAATTCAAATTTTGAAAAAGTAGATTTTGCAGACACAACCTTATCTTATTCGATTAGTCTTGGAAGTTCGCAAACATCTAGGGCAAAATTTAACGAAGTAAAGTTTGACGCTGATACATCAAGAATACTGAAAACGAGTGGGGCTAATGTTAAAAACCCAATTATAGATGGCGTTAAACAGCCTACAGGTATAGTTGCTTCATTGAAAAAAGCACTTGGAAGATAATTTTGATTGTGCAGAATCTGATTTAAGTTGATATGCAAAATGCAATAATTGTCATTCTTGTAGATGTTGTTGATGAC
>DAOWDM010000134.1 GCA_030639035.1 Alphaproteobacteria bacterium | reverse complement strand
GAATTTGGAAGCTGTTGCAGAACTTGCACGTCAAATGCGGATTCGCAACCTTGCAGGGCAGATAATTGTTGATGTTGTTGGCGGGGGTATTGGAAAAAAGAATCCAAAAATATTAAAAGCTATGCGTAAAGCTCTTATTGGCGACTTTGCTTCATCTCGTGTTATTGGAGAAACTTCTTTGGGACATATTGAAATTATCCGAGATAGAAAAGGTTCTTCTTTGGCAGAAATCCTTACAGAGCCTTGTATGGAATGCGAATCTACAGGTCGCAAACAGAATGCAGAAACAACTGCATTATTGATTCTTCAGAAGTTTCAGCGGATTGTTGAGGTTGAAAAGAGAGCGTCAATTGAAATAAAAACATCACCGAAAACAGCCTCATATTTGCAAAATGAACTTAGGCAGTCTCTTGCTCAAGCTGAGTATAACACAGGAATTAAGCCTGTTTTTAATGTTGAAATGGATTGGTCTAACGATAGATTTGAAATAATTTAAAACTGTCTTTTTAAGTTTTTTATAAAAATAGTAGAATCCATACTAGACAGTAAGTCTCTGCTTATATATAAATAGCCTTGTTCGTTTCTTTTTAAGTACGCTCGGATAGCTCAGTTGGTAGAGCAGTGGACTGAAAATCCTCGTGTCGGTGGTTCAAATCCACCTCCGAGCACCACCTTTTGAAACAGCCGTAACCTTGTGAGGTTGTCGTCTTATGCCATATATGACTCCAATAGTTCTGATAGTTTTCAACCGCCCTGATACAACACGGCAGGTTTTTGATATTGTTCGCAAAATGCGTCCTTTACAGCTGTTTGTTATTGCTGATGGAGCTAGAAAGGATAAAGAAGGCGAAGCAGATTTATGTAAAGAAGTTCGTGATATTGTTTCTCAAGTAGACTGGTCATGTCAGCTCAGTACTGATTTTTCAGAAGAAAACATGGGGCTTCGCAACCGCATAACATCTGGTCTTAACAATGTTTTTAAAAGTGTAGATAGAGCTGTAATTCTTGAAGATGATATTATTGCAGATGATTGTTTCTTTAAGTTTTGTGAAGAACTTTTAGATTATTACGAAAATGATAAACGGAGAATGTCCATAGGCGGAGGCAATTTCCAGTTCGGACAGTCTCCTATGCCGTACAGCTATTATTTTTCAAATGTAATGCACTGCTGGGGCTGGGCAAGATGGAAAAGGGCATGGGAGCTGGACGACCCGTCAATGCCTTTCTGGCAGGAGCTAAAA
This sequence comes from Alphaproteobacteria bacterium, assembly GCA_030639035.1. GTDB lineage: Bacteria > Pseudomonadota > Alphaproteobacteria > DAOWDM01 > DAOWDM01 > DAOWDM01. The sequence goes on along the minus strand of DAOWDM010000134.1, from coordinate 1,799 downwards.
GCAGACGGCTGGCTGGAAAATATTCTTCCAGACCCTTATGAGCGACAGCATTGGACGGCATGTTTTGATGCAGTGCATAATGGTACTCTAAATTCGTGGGCGTATCAGTGGACTTATTCAATATGGCGACAGAATGCTCTTAGCATTATTCCATCGGTGAATCTTGCGTCAAATATAGGTTTTGGAGAGGGGGCTACACATACGATTGGGAAAAAATCTATTCTTGAAAATATTCCACGCAAAACTTTGAATTTTCCATTGGAACACCCTTCTCATATGGTAAGGAATTTTACGGCAGATTCTTCTTATATACGTGCAATGTTTAAACCGCATCGCAGCTTTAAATGGTAAATGTTTGGGAAAAAAGAACATGAATGATAATCCTGTATTCAATCTTATTGAAAAAGAAATTACGGACAATGATGTTGTTTTGTATATGAAGGGGACTCCTATGTTTCCTAAATGCGGATTTTCAGCCATAGCAGTTCAGGTTTTGGAAATGACAGGCGTAAAGTACAAAAGTATAAATGTTCTTGATAATATGTCTTTGAATGACGGAGTAAGAGCTTTTTCTAGCTGGCCTCAGATTCCTCAGCTTTTCGTTAAAGGAAAGTTTGTAGGTGGCAGCGATGTGTTAAGAAAAATGCAGGAAAACAACGAGTTTCTTTCTTTCCTTAAAGAGCAAGGTGTAGATTCGTCTGATACAAAGCTGGAAAATGAATAAATGGAAGATACTTTAAAACAGCTGTTTAATTTTAATATAAATTCTCATCATGAGCAGGTCAGGCTTTCCGATAATGCGACCATGCTTGCTGGGCGTAAAGCTTGCTGGACTCAAAAAGAAGCATTTAAAGGTCAGATAGATTCTCTTGCCGATGTAGAATTTCAGGTCTATTCGCAATGGGGTGATGACGGAATAATCGAATGGCTAGTGCGTAATCTTGATATTTCATCTGAAACTTTTATCGAGTTCGGAGTTGAAAACTACAGAGAGTCCAATACTCGTTTTTTGTTGAAAAACAGAAACTGGAAAGGGCTGATAATTGACGGCAGTGAGAACTTCATCAATCAGGTGAAGTCAGAAAATATCTATTGGAAACATGACCTTACCGCTGTTCCATGTTTTATTACTCGTCAAAATATCAACCAGATTTTCCGTATGTCAGGCTTTGCAGGTGATGTTGGTATTTTAAGCATTGATATTGACGGCAATGATTACTGGGTTTTTGAAAAAATCAAGAATGTAAATCCTGAAATTATTATATGCGAATACAACGCTGTTTTTGGAGATATGCTTCCTGTAACAGTTCCTTATGATGAAAATTTTATGCGTACAGAAAAGCATTTTTCCAATTTATATTTTGGAGCATCTATCAAAGCACTTTGTCTTTTGGCAGAGAGCAAAGGGTACAGTTTCGCAGGAACAAACAGCGTTGGTAACAATGCCTTTTTTGTAAGAAATGATAAATTTGAAAAAATCGACCAGCTTATTAAAAACAAAAAAGCTTTCCCGTCTAAGTTTAGAGAGTCAAGAGACAAAGACGGCAGATTGACGTACTTAAATGGAATGGATAGGCTAAAAACTATAAAAAACATGCCAGTAGTAAGGCTTGATACAAATGAAACGGTTGAACTGGGAAGTATAGAGCATCTTTACAGTGAGCAGTGGGGGTAAATACTCGTTGTCATTCTTTTAAACTCAATTGTCATGCTGAACTTGTTTCAGTATCTACTTTCTTTTACTGAAGATTAAAGAAAGAATAGTGGATCCTGAACTAAATTGTGAGGGTCTTTCACTT
>DAOWDM010000212.1 GCA_030639035.1 Alphaproteobacteria bacterium | reverse complement strand
GTTTAAGCACGGCAGCACTTCAATAAGCTTTGCTGCATTATGACCGTAATATTCATGTGTTTTATTAGCAGAAATTTCCTGAACTTCTTTGATAAGCTGTTTTCGTGGAATATTGAATTCTTTTTGAATATCTTCAAGAACAACAGCAGATGCTTTAGTAGTTAGTCCGAAATAATCAGATATACAGTTATCTATATCGCTTACGCAAAGCTCGAGTTTCTGTTTTGGTTTGTTGTTTTTACTCATTATTATAAGCTCCACTTAAATACAATCTGTATATTTTGTCTAATTCTCGCAGGGTTTTTACTCTCTGTCAATAGTTTTGTTGCATATTATCTTATGCTAGAGGTAAGGAAACAAAAAAAGTTGAGCCTTTATTCTTTTGGCTATTTACAGTAATTGTACCTTTGAATTTTTCAACAATAGTTTTTGTAATTGTTAATCCTAGCCCTGTTCCATCGCCTTTGGCTCTTGCAGAAAAGAAAGGCTCAAAAATTCGATCAAGCTCGTCTTTTTCTATTCCTTTGCCGTTGTCTTTTACGCTCATAATAACATTGTCTTTTTCTTTATAGGCAGAAAGAGAAAGTTCTCCACCTGTCGGCATAGCGTGAAAAGCGTTTTGCACCAGATTAACTACTGCCATACGGATTTCGCTTTCAGTTGCTATGACAAAAATATTCTTATCTAAAACATCAAGAAGAACTCTAATTCCGTTTTTTTTTGCTTCATAGTCAAGTGAATCCAAGGTTTCCTTTATAGCTAATGAAAGATTTACAGGTTCATGCTTGTTGTCTGGCATTCGAGCGAGTTTTAACATTCTTTCAGTAACGTCAATGCAAGTTTTTAGCTGTTCTTGTATTAAACACAGAAATTTAGATATTTCTTTGAAATCAATTTTAGATGTTTCGATTCGTTCTATTATATTTTCAAGTACAAGCTGTACAGAACCCAGAGGATTTCGCATTTCATGGGCAACACTTGTTGCTAACAACCCTATAGATGAAAGTTTTTGCTGGTGAGAGAATCGAATATCTTCCGTAAGGTCTCTGATAGATTCAACAATGAATTTTTTCTCTTTTTTCCATAGCATTGGAGCGGCACTAACTTCAACATATTGTTCTGTTCCTCCTTTTTTTAAGAATCTTTGAACAGCTTTGATTGGTTCGCTGGTTTTTTTTATTTCTACAAGAGGACAAGAAACCATAGACGGAGTGCATGCTTCTTTTTTGCCGTGACTAGAGCTGTAGCATGGAACTCCTACAACTTTATCCATTTTAACACCAACCTGCTCACAATAAGCTTTGTTTGCTGTTATGATGTTGTAATTCTCATCAATAACACGAATCCCATCAGGTACAGCATCAATAAGAGCCTGCTGAAACTGTTCTTTTTCGGCTATCTTAGTAAGGCTTAGCTGAAGATTCTCTGCCATTTCATTGAATGTAACAGCCAGCCTGCCAAGCTCATCTCTTTTATACGTAGATTTTTTAATTGGCACACGAGCGTTGAGATTTCCTGAAGAAATAGCTTCACTGGTTGATACAAGGTTTTCTACAGGAAAAATTACATATCGATTCATCAGCCACCAGATTGCAGCCATAACTAAAATCACAAACACCGAAGCAACACCAATAAGTTTTATTGCTGTTTCCATTGCTTTATAACGGATTGATATGGAATCGTATTCACCTGTTATTTGTATTGGGGTAGTTGAAAGATATTTTTTTCTGTAAAATTCTTTTTCTGACGAATTATTTTCAAGAATTATGCTCAAGTCTCGTTTGAGCCTAGCATTTTCAAGGCTTAGTTCGCTTAGCAAGTCTATTTTTGTTGAGGCAATGGCTCGCTCACGTTCAAATTGAGCAACATATTGTTTAGTAAATACAGTCAGAAAAAGAACGGAAGTTCCTAAAAAACCTATTGTAATAACAAATAGAAATTTTCTGCTTAAGCTTCTTATAAGCCAGTTTAACATCGTTTTTTGCCCTTACGTAGTATATTAATTGCTTGCCTTGTATTGAAAATATTAACATAACAAACTATTATATTGTTTTTAAAACTGAAAAAAGGTTGTTTCGATTTGAAAAAAATAGGGTTGCAGCTGACAATTGTATTTATTACAGCATTGTTGACAAGTTCATGTGCTATGGAAAGTATGCGTATTACTCAAGCATTTTCATCAGCTATTGGAGAGGCTGTTCCGCCGACTCTTGTCAAGCCGAAAACGCCACAAGCTGTTGTCGTTTGTCGTTCTATGATGTGTGCTCCATCAAATACTAATATGTCGAGAGAATATATTTTTAATAAATTGCTTCAGCTTTTGGATAACAATGTCAGCTCTAAGCTTTTTGTTTGCAATGCAGATGAGTACACAAAAAGCTGCATTAATGACTTTATCGAGTTTGATGTCGTAGCTGGCGTGACTCCAGGACAGGTAAGGATTGGAGCGGCAAAAATCTTAGACGTTCAGTTGAAAAAAGGAGCAAAGAAAATCAATCTTGTTCTTGATTATGATATGTATTTCAATGGAATCAAGCCTTTGTGCAAGCCAGCACAGAACATTTTGTTTGCTAAAACGGCTGACTATATTGTCATGGAAGACACAGGTTATAAGTGTAAGCTGACAACGGTTTCAAGCTCTGTTGTTTCTCATGTGTATGCTATTGATTACATAGACCTTGATTATGGAATAATTGGGGCTCATTACTCTATTGGCATGTCAGGACCTGCATATGGTGGCGGAACAGGTTATATGATGTTTAGATTCCAAAACAGTGCACACCCTTTAAATCCGAATCTTGAAGAACCTCCTAAGCCAGCAAAAGACGAAAGACTGCATGCAGAAATAGAATCTTTGCTTGCTGCTGAAAAAATCAAGGCTGAAAAAGCCAAAGCTGAAAAAATCAAAGCTGAAAAAATCAAGGCTGAAAAAGCCAAGGCTGAAAAACCCAAGGCTGAAAAAGCCAAAGCTGAAAAAGCCGAAGCTGAAAAAGCCAAAGCTGAAAAAG
>DAOWDM010000233.1 GCA_030639035.1 Alphaproteobacteria bacterium | reverse complement strand
AATATTATTAGCATTCTAAATTAGTATGCGAAAGGTAAAAATGAGGATTTTATTATAATAGCTAGAAATGGTCTTGAACTTACAAAAAAAGGAATATGGGAAATACAGCTCTCAGAGCTTCATCAGGCTTATAAAAAAGGCTTTATAAAAAGTGGAGAAGATGAGATTCCTGTTATGGGAACTCCTATGCGTCGCTATCTTATGGATATTGATGCGGTTATTGTTGACGGTCTTTACTGTGGAAAAGCTTCAATCGACAAAGAAACACGCCAGCATTTAAAAGATTATGGTCTGCCAATTTTAGCAATCGAACACTGCGAAACAAGACAAGAAGTCAAGAAAGCAATAATAACTTCCGCTCGCAGCAACATTCTAACTTATGCAGATACTGATAAGAAAAAAAAGTTCGATAGTATTCCAAAAGAACGCCCATTCGGTGAAAACTCAAATAACATCACTTCTTTAAAACAGGCTAAAAATATCCTTATAACACTAGATTCAAAACAGTTCCCTAGTAAATCTGAGTGGATTCTTGCTCTTGGGAATACAAATCACGACATTGTTATTATTGATGCTTTTCACAAAGGAAACAAATCTTTAACAGCCAAAGACGTTAAATCTATTAAATACAAAAAATTGGGAGCAAGAAGAATTGTCCTAGCCAGATTAAATATAACAACAGCGGAAGACAACAGATATTACTGGAAAGAAAGCTGGCAAATAGGCAGACCGTCATGGCTCAGAACTCCTAATCAAAACAATCTAAATGGAGTAATTACTGAATACTGGAATCCAGCATGGACTGAAATAATAGGAAATTACTTCAAAGGAATCATAGACTTAGGGTTTGACGGAATCATGATTGAGGGACTTGAAAACCATAAATATTTTGAACGCCTGACTCCAATAGAATAATTTTAACTCTTCAACACCTTTGCAACCACGGCCTTGATGCCCTCCAGCATTTGAGCTCCATCTTTTCCTCCCTTACCTGTCATTTCTTTGGCGAGAACGAACTGTACAGCGTCTATGTGAAGTTTTATCAGAACAAGATGTTTCACACTAGGATTCTCGACTTTTTCAAGTACATGACAAAAACTATCACAAAGAGAAGAAACAAGATCATAACCAAAGCTACCGCCCTGACCTTTCATATCATGAACAACATCAAACATTTTTTTGAAGTTATCTTTAATCTTATCATCAGATGAATTAGCCTCATTATATAAAGCTTGTAATTTTTCAACATCTTTTACAGCAGTTTCCATGTAATCTACTGAAAGTTTTTCCACAACAATTTTATTGATACCTTCTTCCACCTTTTCCAAAGCAGCCATATCAATTCCATTATCATTAAAATCAACTTTAGATTTTAAGTTTTGCGGAGGGTTAATAAATTCTGGTTCTATATTATCATTCATAGCGAAGTCACCTTTGTAAGATTAAAACTCACATAATTAAAAAACGTTTTTACAGCATATTAAAATATTTTATCCTGTTATTTTCTTCTTTTCTTTTTCTATTATCTTCGCCCTTGCCTTTGCCACAGCCTTAATATCTTTCGATTTATTATGACGACGGTCTTCACCTTTGAACCACATCTGCTTGCGACGACGATCAGGACCAAAATAATCTTTGGTTTTAACAAAAACACGAGGATTTTCAATTATCGAACGAATTCTAGAAAAAAGCCCCTTCGAAGAAATAGGTTTTACAAGATATTCTGATATTCCAACATCACGAGCTTCAATCACTCGTTTTCTTTCACTGTATCCAGTAAGCATAATTATAGGAATAAATTTATCAAAACTTTTATTAGAAGTTCTTATCTTTTTTACAAAACTAATTCCGTTAATAGGCTTCATTTCCCAATCACAAATAATAATATCAGGCTTAAACAATCGTATTTCATTTAACGCTCCTTCACAAGTTTCCAACTCAATAATGTTTTTCACGTTAAAAGCTTTAAGAATAACTTTTACCAGCTTACGCATACCTTTGTTGTCATCTACAATAAGGAACTTAAGTTTTGATATGTCGTAACCAGCCATTCAAAAACCTTTCATTTACTTTAAATCATATAAAAGCAAAAACATTATAACAAATCTTTAATAAAGAGTGTTTTTCTAAAGCTTCTTATAAAAGAAGCAATGATGCAAGCCCAAGAAACACAAAAAAACCAGCTACATCAGTAATTGCAGTCAGAAAAACGCCAGAAGAAACAGCTGGGTCTATTTTTAGATTGGAAAGAGTAAGTGGAATTACAATCCCAGCCAAACCAGCTAGAAAAAGATTTATTATCATAGCAAGACCTATAACAAGCCCAAGATTCATATTGTCAAACCACCAGCAAACCACAGAACCTGCCAGCAAAGCAAAAAGAAAACCATTAAGACAGCCTACCAGAGCTTCCTTTCCTACAATTCTCAAAGCATTACCAGCTGTCAGCTCTTTCATAGCCAAAGCTCGCACCACAACAGCTAGAGTCTGATGTCCAGCATTTCCCCCCATAGAAGCAACTACAGGCATCAAAATAGCAAGAGCTATTACTTTTTCAAGAGTATGCTCAAACAACCCAACGACAGAAGAAGCAATCAGAGCAGCTCCAAGATTCAAAAACAGCCATGAAAAACGCACACGTGATGTATTAATCACATCACGATACAAATCACTTTCGCCGACACCTGCAAGACTAAGCATATCATCAGAAGCCTCTTCATCAATAACATCAACAACGTCATCAATAGTTATTGCTCCAAGCAACCGCCCTGTCTCATCAACAACCATGGCTGTTATCCAATCCATTTGACGAAACAGAAAAGCTACTTCTTCCTGATCCATAGTGGCTGGCAATGGATGAATATCGCTTTTCATAATATCTGAAATAAAAGCTGTCCTATCCGCAGTCAGCAAAGTACATGTATCAATTCGCCCTATAGGCTGAAATTTCGGATTAACGACAAAAACATCATAAAAATAATCAGGAAGTTCTGTAGATTCACACAAAAAATCTATTGTCTCCCTTACTGTCCAATGACTAGGAGCAACTACCACTTCACGCTGCATTAAACGTCCAGCAGAATCTTCTGGATATGACAGCCCTTGCTCAATAAATGCTCTGTCTTCAGACGACAAAGCTTTTAAAACTTTGCCCTGTGCATCTTCTTCAAGCTGTTCAATAAGACTTACAGCATCATCAGAATCTAATTCTTCAACTGCGGCTGCCAGATTGTCAAAGCCAAGCTCACCAACTATTTCGTCATAAACAACTTCATCAAGTTCTGGCAGAATTTCTGGGTCAAAATGCGTTCCAATGACCACAAGAAGCTTGCGTCTTTCTTCCTGATTAAGATGTTCAATCAGGTCAGCCTGTTCAGAGTGATGCATAGATAAAACAGATTCACGAACAACCTGCTCATTGTCGCTATAAAGAGCATCAACAACTTCACTGATAGTTTCATGAGTTAGCCCTAATGAGCCTTCACGATTCTGCTCATCGCTGTTACAGACTTGCTCCGACATGCTTGACCTCTAAAATCTTTTAAAAAAAAGAGCTGCCGATATATCTGCAACTCTGTTTTTACATAAATGGTGCGGTCGAGAAGACTCGAACTTCCACGGGATACTATCCCACAGCGACCTCAACGCTGCGCGTCTACCAATTCCGCCACGACCGCACATGAATCAGTAGTGATTAAATAGCAAACCATTCCAAATAATTCAAGTGTCTGTTATATAGTTTATTAAAAATAAATGGAAAAACTATGATTGAATGGCTAACAAGCTCTGAATATGTCGAATATCCTTATGCTATTGAAGCAATGGAAAGCCGTGTAAAAGCAATACATGACAACAATGCTGATGAGCTTATATGGCTGCTGGAACACACTCCAATATATACAGCAGGAACAAGTGCAAAACCTGAAGACTTGTTGGAATCCTGCCGTTTTCCTGTTTATAACAGCGGTCGAGGAGGACAATATACTTACCATGGAATTGGACAAAGAATTGCCTACACAATGCTTGATTTAACCAAACGAGGCAAAAATATCCGCCTTTATATAGAAAACCTTGAAGAATGGATTATACGAACTCTTGGTGCTTTCAATATTAACGGAGAAAGACGCAAAGGTCGTGTAGGAATCTGGGTTGCAGAGCAAAACGGCACTGAAAACAAAATTGCAGCAATAGGAGTCAGAGTCCGTCACGGAATAACCTATCACGGAATCGCCATAAACGTCTCCCCAAACCTAGACCACTTCAAGGGAATTATCCCCTGCGGAATCCAAAACCACGGCGTAACAAGCATGAAAAAACTTGGAATATCCGTTTCTATAAAAGAATTTGACGAAGTGTTGAAAAAAACTTTTTATGAAGTGTTTGAAAAATATTGACTTAGACAAAAGCTCGGTATACTATTTTAGTGTTTGATAAAAGAAAGGCAAAAGTCATGGGATTATTCAGAAAAACTTATAGAGTAAAGAATGTTGATGGAAACGTTCTTTTTGAAGCAAAAGCAAGCAACATCAAAGAATGTATTGAGCATGCTATTGTAAGAAGAATGAACTTTATAAGGGCAGATTTTCATGGGAAAAACCTTTCAGGGGTTGATCTTGCTGGATTAAACCTTAGAGGAGCAAATTTTGAGAAAACTAACCTTAAAGGAGCAAGACTTGAACGTGCCAACCTTGAAGGAACTAACTTTACAAAAGCAAACCTTGAAGGCATTAGCTTTATAGGTGAAATTTTTCAAGGGAAACACCGTACAGGAGTCAATCTTGATGGCACAAATTTTAAAGGAGCTAACCTTAAAGGAGTAACATTTGAAAATGTTGACCTCAAAGGAGTAAATTTTGAAGGTGCAGACCTTACAGATACATCTTTTACAAAAGTAAACCTTGAAGGTGCAAAATTTTCAAGTGAGAAAATTGCTCAAGAATGCAGAAAAAAAGCTACTAATCAAAAAACGATTGAACTAAAAAATGTATTTGGAAAAATTATGTTCAAGTCAAAAGAAGCAAAAAACATTAAGGAATGCCTTGAACTTGCCATTAAAGCAGGCGTTAAAACTGATATTTTAGACCTAGAAAGTGCTAACCTTGAAGGAATAAATCTTAAAGGTATTAACCTTGAAGGAACTGACTTTACAGAAGCAAATCTTAAAGGAGCGAACCTTGAAGGAACAAATCTTAAAGGAGCAATTCTTAAGTTGGCAAATCTTGAAAGTGCAAACCTTATAGAAGCTAACCTTACAGAATCAATCCTTGATCTAGCAATCCTTGAAAAAGCAAACCTTACAAGGGCAGACCTTAAAGGAGCTGACATTGAATTTGGAGCAAACCTTGATGGTGCTAACTTTACAGGAATAAATTTTGAAGGAACAAAATTTTCAAGCGAGAAAACCGCTAAAAAATACAGAAAAAAAGCTGCCGATGACACAAAAATCGCAAACGCTCAAGCTAGGATTAAAGCCGCTATGAGTAACAAACAGAACTAAAGATTAAATGGAATACTTGCTCTAACGGCTAGAAATCATTATAAAATTTCCGTCTTGTATTGGAGGTATTGGTTCTCCAGCTGGGGCGGGTTCAATTCCAGTTACGTTGGCAGCAAATGGTCCTTTTTTGCAGAGGATTAGCATTTTTTCTACTTTATCACATGAACCTTTGAAAATAGCTTCAACAGTTCCGTCATAACGGTTTCGCACCCAACCAGAAAGGTTGAGTTTTGAGGCTTCTCTTACAGTCCAATCACGATAACACACGCCCTGCACTCGTCCTTTGATTATTACATGAATGGTTGTTATTTTATTCGTTTCCATTTTTAGAGTCTTTTCATATTATGTTGTGTCATTTTTTACATACCTTCGCTTGTCGGTTCGAGTATCCAGTCTTTCTTATTCACTGTAAAAAAGAAGATAGATACTGAAACAAGTTCAGCATGACGATGTAGGATTTGTCATCGAATCACTTAACACTTACAAGATGATAATTTTGTGTGCAAATAAATAAAAAAAGCTCTAAGAACCCAGTAATTTAACAAAAGTAGCAGTATTTCTAACTTCATCACGCATTGCGTTTTGTCGTTCTAAAGCTTCGCTGTCTTCTCCCCATTTTTCAGATTGATATATTTCATCAAGCTGAGAAATGGTAAAAGCTTCATCTGCATCAAGATGTCCCTCCATCAAAGCAACACCTAAAACTACAGAACAAAAAACAGCCGAAACAAGATATAAGGCTGCTAATTCTACAGGTTTATATCTTTTGATTGTTTCCTGCATAATTTTAACGGTTTTTTCAGACTGTTCTACAGGAAGTATGCCTGATGTAACTATAAAAACTGCCCCGAATTTATGCTCAAACCAGTCAAGAACAGGCTGCCATTTCTCATTTTGCAGTTTTGCTAACTCTCTTTTAAAAACATCGCTTTCCTCTGCCCGATAACACAACAAATCTGTATCAGCAAAATTCAGCAGATTTTCACCTATTTGTTCAGGTGCAGGAATTACAATATCGATTGCAGTTGTCATTATTTGAGTAAAAGGCATCGAAACAGGATTTATATTTTCCTCCTGCATTCTCCATTCATCAGCAACAGCTTTTGCAAGAGCTTTTGAAGGTATTAAAAGCTCATTTCGCATCGGCGTGCGAATCGTTTTCCCGTCAAGCCACACTAAAAAACCGCCATCAGTTTTTTTAAGCGTTACGTCTTTATAAAAACGACGGATTGTTTTGTTTTTGCAGAACATTATTTAAAAACCGCCAAAAAGCCCTTTTAACAAATCTTTGCCTAAATCTTTACCAAGATTTTCAAGATCCTTACCTAAATCTTTGCTAGGATTTATAATGAATTTTTTAGGAGCTTCCTTTATTTTTTTTATTATATCTTCTTTTGTGGTGCTTTTCTTTTTAGTTTTTTCAACAGCTTTTTTATGCTCATAACCATGCAAAGCCGTTTCACATGGATTGCTGTCTTTAGCTATAGAAGAAAACATTGTCTGACCAAGCAATGAAATCCCTCCGCTAGCAACGGCTGCTCCTATTGTTGCAGCAGTTTTTGCAACTCCAACAGCATCTACTTTAAGCTTTGGTTCAGCAATCGTTCCACGCACACGAACCATATCGACCAGAGAACCAACTCCAATTTTTATTTTTCCAGCAGAAGAAGGGTGAATTGAAACATCAAGTTTTTCATTCTTTAGATTAACAGAACCATCAATTACAACGTTAAACTTTTTTGTTTCCAAGGCAATTCCTCGGTCTGATACCGCTATTCCATTTTTTATATTCAGCTTGGCAACTGCACATTTAAGCCTTGCTCCTTTGTCATGCTCCTTTTTCAGATTAAGTGCATTAAGAAACCCATCAAAAGACTCACCACCTGTCCACTTAATAGAAGTATCCATTTCATCAACTACAACCAACGCCGTACCATCAAGCTTTGCCATAAGCTGACGCACTGAATTTCCATGGCTTTTCAGCTTTATAGTAATGTTAGTTTTTCCACCAGCGAACCCTTTATCCTGTTTAATATCAGAAGCAATCCGCCCAAGTTCTATATCTTTTCCATTAAAGTTTAGGTTTAGCGATTTTTTTAACGAATCAAGAGAAACCTCCCCTTCTAGACTTCCTCCGCCTATTGTTAAAGAAACAGGAGATATTTTCAGTTTTCCATCGCTTAAATAAAGCTTCAGTCTGATTTTTTCAATTGCAGCTCCATCAGGTAGCACTAGCTTATCAACATCAAAACTAATATCTGCATTAACGCTTTTCAAAGCATCTAAAGGCAAAGGTTCATCTGAAAACAATCGCTTTTCTTTTGCTATCGGAGTTTTTTGCTCTTCATGTTTTTCAACCACTGCAACTGTCTCTGTTTTCTTTTCAGACGGAGCAAAAGAAGCAACATCAATAAAAGGAGAAGACATATAAACATTTACAACAGGGACTTTTTTATCCAGCTTTAATTCAACATTTCCGCCAACACTGTTTTTTCCAATCGAGACCAGCAAATCATTGATATTTATTATCTGCGATGAACCTAAAATTCTCATCGACAAACTATATGGCTCAATGTCAGGCAGTTCCCGTCCTATTGCTTTTGCTAGACCAGATAAATTCTCACCATCAAGCCTAAACTGCATATCAATGCCAGTCAGCTTGGCAATATCACCAATTACACCTTTTACGGACGTTTTAATTCCTGCAAAAGTTATTTCCATATTTAACGGATACGGCTTTTCATGTGAAGGTTTTAACAATGCTTCCAAAGAACCAACGTTGCCTTTTACCTTAAAAGAATTGCCGTTATATGCAGCATTAAGAAAAACATCTAAAGTCTTTGCCTTTACAGTTTGAACCTCAAACAATTCAAGATTAAGCTTATGACTTTCACCTGAAACACCGTCTTTATAAACAAGCTTGCCCTGTTTTATCTGAACCTTATCAACAGCAATTCCGAAAACTGGTTCTTTTGATGTTGGTTTTGACTCTTTCTGAAGCTTTTGCTCAACTGACTCAACAGCAGTTTTAGCTTTTTCTGTAAACTCCCAATTTCCACGACCAGAAGAATCCGTCTCAAGCAAAATATCTGGCTTTACAAGCACCAGTTTTTTTATCCGAATGACTCCGCGAAACAATGCCAATATACCAAGCTCTGCTTCTATATACTCAACAGAAACCATATCTGACTTTGCCACCCAAAGAGCATTTGCAAAACTAACATTTTCAATAATCATTGAAGGAGAAAGCGACAATATATCAAGCCTAATATTTCCTGCTATTGTCAGTTTACGTCCTGTAGCTTCTTCGACTTTTACAGCAATAACGTCTTTATACTGATTGATATCTATTACTTTAACTGCAACAACAAGCCCAACCAACAACGCAACAGCAAGTACAAACAGTATTTTTATGATTTTTTTCATGTAACATCTCTTAATGTAATTTTATCAAAAATGCCTTTTGTCTGAGATAAAGAATCAATAATTTCATTAGCTCCAGCTTCAAGAAGTTCTTTTTTACCATGACTTCCCCATGATACACCTATGCTGCCGACTCCAGCATTTCCTGCCATCAATATATCATAAACAGTATCGCCTATCATCACTGTCATATCAGGTTCTGCCCCAACCTCTTTCATAGCCTGCAACAACATTTCAGGATTTGGCTTTCCTAGATTTTCATCTGCTGTTTTTGTATTTATAAACATTTTTTCAAGCCCCTGCCTTTCTAAAAAAGCATCAAGACCACGCCTAGAATTTCCAGTAGCTATTCCAAGCAAAACTCCATCTTTTTCCAACTGCTGCAAGCATTCATGAACACCAGTATAAAGAGGCTCTACATAGTCTTTACTATGTATTTGCGTCTGAACAACATCTTCAAAATCTCGAACAACATTTTTTAATTTTGCTTCACATATATTTGGTAGAAAAGCAGAAAATGCCTTATCAACAGATAAACCAACACCACGCCTAACAATCTGCGATGTAGGCACTTCGAGATTATTTGCAATACATGATTTTTCAACAGCCGAAACGATATTGTGAAAACTGTCTACAAGCGTTCCATCAACATCAAAAACTGCAAAACGTAAAAGTTCCAAAACTTTTTCCTCCTCAAGACTTTTCTGAAAAGCCAAAAAATTTAAAACTTGCAGCCATATGCTCTGACAAAGGAGCTTCAACGTCTATCATTCCACCATCAGGATGCGGAGCAGTTATTTTTCTTGCATGTAAATGCAGTTTATTTTCACAACCAGAAATAAAAGCCTCTTCTCCTCCATACTTGCCATCACCAACTACTGGATTTTCAAGATAACTGCAATGAACTCGCAACTGATGAGTCCGTCCAGTTTTTGGCATAAGCTCCAGCCACGACACTTTATTCGAAGCCCTGTCGATTACACGATAATCTGTAACAGCTTCTTTGCCTTCATCATCAACGACAACACGCTCCCCATGTTTTCCTGATTTTTTAAGCAAAGGAGCAGAAAGCCGACCTTCTTCAGGAGAAGGCAATCCTGCAACTAAAGCCCAATATGTTTTTTGCGTTAAGTGAGACTTAAAACTCTTCACAAGCTTGTCCGCAACAGATGCTGAACGAGCAAGAAGAAGGACACCGCTAGTATTTTTATCAAGCCGATGAACTAAACGAGGACGTTCTTTTCTAAAAGCCAAAGCATCAAGCATTCCATCAAGATGTCTTTTAGTTCCTGTACCTCCTTGAACTGCCAATCCAGAAGGCTTGTTGATTACAATTACAGAATCATCTTTATAAAGAACCCAAGATTTAACCTCTTCTATTTCATATTCTGTAAGATTCATTCTTTGTCTTTTTTTGATTTTTGCCTCATCATCAATAGGCGGCACTCTTATAGACTGCCATTCTTCAAGCCTATGATTAGACTTTGCTTTTTTTCCATCGACTTTCACCTGCCCTTTTCGGAGCATCTTCTGCAATTCTCCATGCGAAAGAGCTGGATAATGTCTTTTAAACCATCTATCGAGTCTTATGTCAGCATCTTCACTGCTAACAGTTAAAAATTCAACTTCACTCATGATGAAACCCACCGTAAAAGAGAAAAACCTGCCAATAACGCTGATACACCAATCATTATTGAACCTGCAAGGTATATAAAAGCTTCCGTAACCTGTTGTTTTTCCATCATTCTTACAAAATCCAGAGAAAATGATGAAAATGTTGTAAAACCACCAAGAATACCGACAAGAACCAGATTCCTGACCTCCTCGGATACATTCCATTTTACAGTCATCAACTCTACAACAGCTCCCATTATAAAAGAACCTATAACATTAACCGACATTGTTCCCCACGGAAAAGCCGTCCCGAACAATTTTAATGCCTGCATAGACACAAGATAACGCCCCATAGAGCCGATAGCCCCGCCTGCTGCGACTGCCATGAAAATTCTTAACGTCATTTCTTTTCCTTTCTCAGCTTATCCCAATAAGCAAGCCTTTTAGCTATGTCACGCTCAAATCCACGTTCCGCTGGTTTGTAGAAACTTCTCCGCCCCATTTTCTCTGGAAAATAATTCTGCCCAGAAAAACTATCTTTTGTATCTGGATCATATACATACCCTTCCCCATATCCAATATCACTCATCAAAGATGTGGGAGCATTAAGAATATGTTTAGGAGGAACAAGAGAACCTGTTTCCTTTGCGGTTTTCATAGCAGATTTAAAAGCCTCATATACCCCAACTGATTTAGGAGCTGTTCCAAGATAAACAACTAATTGTGCAATTGCCAAATCTCCTTCTGGAGAACCAAGGCGTTCATAAGCGTTCCATGCAGCAATAGCTTGAGAAACAGCTAATGGATCTGCCAACCCAACATCTTCTATAGCAAACCTTGTAAGACGTCGGAGTATGTACTTTGGATCATCTCCAGCATCAAGCATTCTTGCCGTCCAGTAAAGAGCCGCATCTGTATCTGAACCACGAAGAGATTTATGCAAAGCACTGATGAGATTAAAATGCCCATCTCCTGCTTTATCATATACAGGGGCACGTTTTTGCACCAACTTTACAAGAGCTTCAGAATCTAGCACCTCATCATTAGAAACATCTTCAAAAGCCTCAACCATGTTTAAAAGATAGCGGCCGTCACCATCAGCCATGGCTTTTATGCATTCTCTAGCTTTATCGTCTAATGGAAGCTTATTGCCAGCTTCAATTTCAACACGCTCAAGCAACTGTTCCAATGCAACATCATCAAGACTATTAAGTACAAATACACGACAACGAGACAA
Source organism: Alphaproteobacteria bacterium (assembly GCA_030639035.1). GTDB lineage: Bacteria > Pseudomonadota > Alphaproteobacteria > DAOWDM01 > DAOWDM01 > DAOWDM01. The sequence continues at coordinate 8,529 of DAOWDM010000233.1, read as the reverse complement.
CAAAGCAGCGTTTATCTCAAACGATGGATTTTCAGTAGTAGCACCTACAAGAATTACCGTTCCGTCCTCGACATAAGGCAAAAAACCATCTTGCTGAAGACGGTTAAAACGGTGAATCTCATCAACGAATAAAAGAGTTCCCCGCCCTTCTTCTCGCCTTTTTCTTGCCGAAGCAAATACTTTGCGTAAATCAGCCACACCTGAAAAAACAGCAGAAACCGACTCGAAATACATATCAGTATATTTTGCAAGAAGACGTGCAATAGTTGTTTTCCCACTGCCTGGAGGACCCCACAATATAAAGGAAGTAAGACGTTCTCCTTTTACCATGTGCTGAATTGGACGTCCTTCACCAACAAGATGATGCTGTCCAACAACTTCCTCAAGACATGTTGGTCTCAATCTGTCCGCCAAAGGTCTTGGAGCGTTTACTTCAAATAAAGTGCTCACTCACGCACCATAACCGAAATAATCTGACTACCACGTTTCAGAATTATTTCCCATTCTTTTGATTCTTTACTCAGTACACTAAGCAACTTTTTTACGCTAGTTATCGGCACTCTGTTTATTTTTTGTATTATATCACGAGGTCTTACTCCAAAACGTCCGACAACAGCGTCTCTGCCAACACGAGTAAGAACAACTCCATACAACTCCATATCAATTCCCATCTCTTCAGAAAGAGCAGGATTTAAATTTGCTACCGTAATTCCAATCAAGGGGCTACCACGACCGATACTTGTTTCATTTCGCAAAGGAATTTCAGGAGGAGCAACCAATTTTACAGCAACTTCTTTTCTTTCATTTTTATCCTGTACGTTAAAAAACATTACAGTATCTAGCGGCTGTGTTGCGATTCTGTAATCCAGAGCATTAACATCATCTAGCTCTTTGCCATTAATAGCAAATATTACATCTCCTGTTTTTAAACCTGCCTTGTCAGCAGGACTGTTCGGATACACTCTATTTATTAAAACACCTAAAGGCTTGGAAAAACCAAGAGAAGAAGCTATTTCATGTGTTACATTCTGCCCGCTTACACCAAACCATGGTCTTGATGCCTTGCCTGTTTTAAGAATCCCTGAAACTACGCTATCTATCATATTAGATGGAGTCGCAAAACCAATCCCATTACTGCCCCCTCCTGTTGATATAATAACAGTATTAACACCAACCAAATGTCCGTCCATTGTTATCAAAGCACCGCCAGAATTACCTGGATTAATTGATGCATCTGTCTGAATGAAAAATTGGAAATCATTTACACCTATTGAAGTTCTGGCAAGAGCAGAAACTATTCCACTTGTAACTGTCTGACCAATACCAAAAGGATTCCCAATAGCTAAAACAAGGTCTCCAATTTCAATATTTTCTGAATCTCCAATCTTCAGATACGGTAATTTTTCACCTTCAGCATCAATTTTCAAAACAGCAATATCTGTTTTTTCATCTATGCCTATAATTTTTGCAGAAAATTCACGCTTATCATTTAAAACAACAGTTATTGCATCAGCACCTTTTATAACATGGAAATTGGTAACAATTACTCCATCAGATTTTATAAGGACACCCGAACCAAGAGAATTTTCAATCCGCTTGCGAGGCAAACCTGCTCCAAGCCTGTTACCAAAAAAACCTCTAAAAAACGGATCATTAAACAATAAAGGAAGTCCGCCACGTGAAGTTACAACTTTTTTTGTATATATATTAACTACAGTAGGAGCTGCTTTTTTAACAACAGGAGAAAAAGAAAGAGTTATCTGTTCTCTGGAATCTGGAACAACCTTTTCATAAGCGTTTGCTTTTATGGCAAAAGTAAAAATAATTGCAAACACAAACAAAGCAATAACATTGCTAAAAATTGACTCTGGCTTTTTCATTTTTATCGTCCTGTTTTTTTAATATCCTAACAATACAACAAGCGAAACAAAACAGCAACAAAACAAAGCATTAATACAAAAAAAACAAGGGGCTCACGCCCCTTGTAAAAACTCACTTACATAGCAAAAGAAACTATTCTGCTACTGCATCTTCATCTTTTTTCTGTACAGGACCTGAATCAAGTCCTTTTGCATTTACATCACGGTCAACCAATTCAATATACGCCATTGGAGCACAGTCCCCATAACGGAAGCCTGCTTTTAATACACGAGTATAACCGCCAGGACGTTTTTCGTAACGTTCAGCAAGAACAGAAAAAAGTTTTTTAACAACTTTATCATCACGAATATAAGAAGCGGCCTGCCTGCGAGCATGAAGATCGCCACGTTTGCCGAGTGTAATAAATTTATCAACTATTGAACGCAAATCTTTTGCTTTCGGCAAAGTTGTCTTAATCTGCTCATGCTTCAAAAGAGCAGCTACCATATTTGCAAACATTGCTTTTTTGTGGGCACTTTTACGATTTAGTTTACGACCACTCATTCTATGACGCATTACTACATTCCTTATATTTCATGGCTTCGCTCACGAAACCTGCTTCATTTATCCGCTACCATTTGAAAATGCACAGCGAATCGGAATCCATTATGGAATCCTATTAAACTAGTATGGATCTTCAACTTTTTTTGCTAGCTCTTCAATGTTTTCTGGAGGCCATTCAGGAATTTCCATACCAAGATGCAATCCCATCTGAGAAAGAACTTCTTTAATTTCATTAAGAGACTTACGACCAAAATTCGGAGTGCGGAGCATTTCTGATTCTGTCTTTAACACCAAATCTCCAATGTAAATAATATTGTCATTCTTAAGACAATTAGCTGACCGAACAGATAATTCAAGCTCATCAACTTTACGAAGAAGATTTTTGTTAAACGGAAGCTCATCTTTTGCTTCTTTATCTTCTGCATCTTCTGGATCTTCAAAATTAACAAACAACTGAAGCTGATCCTGCAAAATACGTGCAACGAGAGCCAGAGCATCTTCTGGTGAAACAGTTCCATTTGTCTCAATTGACATAGTCAACTTATCAAAATCTGTATTCTGCCCAACACGAGTATTATCCACTTTATAAGACACTTTACGCACAGGACTAAAGACAGCATCTACAGGAATATAACCAACAGGCTTATCTTCTTGACGATTACGCTTTGCTGGCACATACCCCTTACCTGTATCAACTGTAAGCTCCATACCAAGAGCAGCTCCGTCAGCAAGAGTACACAAAACAAGATCAGGATTCATTATTTCAATATCATGCCCAACATCAATCATGCCTGCAGTTACTTCGCATGGACCAACCGCTTTAATAGACATATGTTTTGCACCACCTGAGTGCAACCTAATAGCGAGCATTTTTACATTCAAAATAATATCAGTTACATCTTCCCTGACACCTGGTATCGATGAAAACTCATGCAAAACACCATCTATTTGAATCCCAGTAACTGCTGCCCCCTGAAGAGACGACAACAAAACTCTACGCAATGCGTTCCCAAGAGTAATACCGAAGCCACATTCCAACGGATTAACAACAACCTTAGCTTTACATTCTGGATTCACCCCAGGCTCAACTTCGAGATTACTAGGCTTTATTAATTCCTGCCAATTATTCTGAATCACAGCGATCCCCTATCGATTCCTTAAAGATTAAATAACACTAAGCCACCGTCGAAAAAACGACGGAGGCTTTTGTAAAAACATTTACTACTAAACGCGACGACGCTTACGAGGGCGGCATCCATTATGAGGAACAGACGTAACATCACGAATCGTCGTAACCACAAAACCAACGGCCTGCAATGCACGTAAAGCTGATTCACGCCCAGAACCAGGACCCTTGACCCAAACTTCCAAGGTCTTCATTCCGTGTTCAGCTGCCTTCTGACCAGCATCTGTAGCCGCAATCTGAGCAGCATACGGAGTCGACTTGCGAGACCCTCTAAATCCATGAGCACCAGCCGTTGACCAAGAAATAGTATTCCCTTGAACATCTGTGATTGTAATTTTAGTATTATTGAACGTTGAGCTCACATGGGCTATACCAGATGAAATATTCTTACGTTCACGCCTCCGTGGGCGCTGTGTCGCTGCTTTAGCCATGGGCTAAATAGTCCTTTACATTAAACAGTTAACTACTTTTTCTTACCTGCGATCGCTTTCGCAGGCCCCTTACGAGTACGAGCATTTGTATGAGTACGCTGCCCTCTTACAGGCAAACCACGACGATGTCGCAACCCCTTGTAACAACCAAGATCCATCAAACGCTTAATATTCATAGCAACCCCTCTACGGAGATCACCCTCTACACTATAATCAACATCTATGAGCTCACGAATCTTAATAACCTCATCATCAGACAGTTGATTAACACGGCGTTCCATAGGAATACCGATTTTCTTACAAATATCTTCCGACACCTTGCGACCAACACCATAGATATACGTCAACGATATGACTACCCGCTTATTAGTCGGAATATTTACACCAGCAATACGCGCCAAAACCAGCTCTCCTTTAGAACCAACAGACTAAACTGAACAATTATGCACAAACAATGCGAAAAAATGAAATTATACATAGTGAGATGCAAGAGTCAACTATATTAACACTTAAACCCCAAGAATTTTCTCAACTTTCCGCATTATTTCATCAATGGAACGAGTTCCATCAACACATAGAAGCAAACCTTTTTTCTCATAAAACGGTAAAACAGGTGTTGTTTTATCCCTATATATTTTAAGTCTTGCCTTTACAGTATTTTCATTATCATCAACCCTGCGGGAAAATTCCGTAGAGCCACAAACATCACAAACTCCACTCACTTTAGTAGTGAGAAATTTATCATGATAACATGCTCCACACTTGGAACATGAAAAACGTCCTATAATACGTTCTACTATTATCTCATCAGGCACCTGAATCTGAATAACAACATTGAGAACAACACCCTTATCAGCAAGCATATTTTCTAAAGATTCTGCTTGAGAAACAGTCCTAGGGAAACCATCAAGAATAAAACCATTAGAAACACATGGCTCATCTAAACGCTCTGATATTAAAGCAATGCTTATTTCATCAGAAACCAGTTTTCCGTCATCAATAAGTTTTTTTGCCTCAAGACCAAGCTTTGTTCCAGACCTACCCGCTTCACGAAGCATTTCTCCAGTAGATAAATGAGACAACCCTAATCGAGCTTTCAACATTCTAGCCTGAGTACCTTTACCACCGCCTGGAGGCCCCATCAGTACTATAAACGTACCGTCACTAACCACTAGCGACGCCCCCTAAGCTTTGACTTCTTAATAAGCCCTTCATACTGATGAGCAAGAAGATGCGACTGAACTTGAGAAACGAAATCCATCGTTACAGTAACAGTAATCAATAAAGTCGTGCCACCCATATAAAAAGGCACAGACAGTTTTGAAATCAATATCTCTGGTAATATACAAAGCAAAGTAAGATAAATAGAACCAAATACAGTCAACCTTGTCAGCACATAATCCAAGTATATAGCTGTATTCCTGCCTGGGCGTATCCCTGCCACAAAACCACCATGTTTTTTCAAATTCTCTGCCGTATCATCAGGATTAAAAACAACTGCTGTATAAAAAAAACAAAAGAAAATAATCAAAGAAGAATAAACAGCCAAATAAAGAGGTTGCCCACGTCCAAGCATGGCTGTCACAGCACCTAACCATTCAGGTCCAGATTTAGCCGAAAAATTAGCAATTGTAATAGGTAGCAAAAGAATCGAGCTGGCAAAAATAGGAGGAATAACGCCTGTAGAATTTATTTTCATTGGCAGATGAGAACTCTCACCTCCATATAGCTTATTTCCCTTTTGTCGCTTTGGATATTGAATAACGATTCTTCTTTGTGCACGCTCAATAAACACAATCACGGTAACAATAACAACAACCATAATCAACAAACCAATTATCGCAAAAACAGACAATTGACCAACTCTTCCAAGCTCTATTGTCTGAACGACCGCCATAGGCAAATTAGCTATAATACCCGCCGTAATTATCAAAGAAGCCCCGTTACCTATACCACGAGCAGTAACCTGCTCACCAAGCCACACAATAAACATTGTGCCACCAACAAGGGTTATTACCGTCGTAAAACGGAAAAATGCTCCAGGATCTATAACAGCAGAAACACCACCAGAACCTGCCATACTTTCAAGTCCTGCGGCAATACCGTACCCCTGCAACATTGCAATAACAACTGTCAGATAGCGACTATACTGATTGATTTTTCTAGTTCCAGATTCACCTTCTTTCTTGAGCTGACCAAGTTCCTTCGAAATAGAAGTAGCAAGCTGCATAATAATTGACGCTGAAATATAAGGCATAATATTTAAGGCAAAAATCGTCATACGTCCTAATGCACCACCAGCAAACATGTCAAACATGCCTAGAATACCGCCAGCATTACGAGTAAAAATATCATTCAAAATGACAGGATCTATACCAGGAAGGGGAACAAAAGAGCCTATCCGATACACAACCAGTGCACCAAGCGTAAACCAGATACGCTTTTTTAACTCTTCAGCCTTCATAAAAGCATCAAAATTGATATTAGCGGCAAGCTTTTCCGATACAGATGCCATTTTTCAGTTTTTACCTCAGGATTTTTCGCTATAACCTGCAGTTACGATTGCAGTAAGATCTACTTAGCTTCTTCAGCTTTTTTCTCAGAAAGAATTAATTTTCCGCCAGCTTTTTCAACAGCTTCAGCTGCTATTTTAGAAACACCAGCAACTTCAACTGTTAATTTTGCCTTCAGATTACCTTTGCCAAGCAAACGAACGCCGTCAAGTTTACGCCTGATAACACCAGCTGTCACAAGAGTATCTGAATTAATTGTTTTCTTAACATCGAGACGTCCAGCATCAACAGCTGTCTGCAAACAACTAAGGTTAATAACAGCATAATTTTTGCGAAAAATATTATTGAACCCACGTTTCGGCAATCGACGGTAAATAGGCATCTGACCACCTTCAAAGCCATTTATGGAAACACCAGAACGAGACTTCTGCCCTTTCTGTCCACGACCACAAGTAGATCCTTTGCCAGATCCAATCCCTCGCCCCACACGTGTGCGACCTTTTCTTGAACCTGCATTATCGCGTAATTCATTAAGCTTCATCTGCTTATTCCATCCAATAAAATTATTTAACCACTAAAGAATATAAATTGACCAGCTTATTCAACACCGTCAACCTTCAGGAGGTGACTAACCTTGTTAATCATTCCTCGAACTGAAGGAGTATCTTCTAGCTCATTGGTTCTGCCACACTTGTTTAAACCAAGCCCTATCAGAGTAGCCTGCTGATCTTTTCTACGCCCTATAGGGCTCTTAATCTGCGTAACTCTGACGCTGGCGTTTTTTTTGTTTTTCGCCATTATCCCTGCTCCTTAACACCATCACGTCGACTGACAATATCACCAACTTTCTTGCCACGCTTTGCAGCAATCATACGAGGAGAACGAACACTGCTAAGAGCATTAAAAGCAGCCTTAATCATGTTATGCGGATTGGAAGAACCAAGAGATTTAGCAACAACATCTTGCACTCCCATTGTTTCAAACACAGCACGAATCGGACCACCTGCAATAATACCTGTACCAGGAGGAGCGGCACGAAGAATAACTTCACCAGCACCAAACCTGCCTCTTACATCATGATGCAAAGTTCTACCTTCTCTGAGAGGAATACGAATCATCTCACGCTTAGCCTGTTCTGTAGCTTTCCTAATAGCCTCAGGAACTTCCTTAGCTTTACCAGAACCACAACCAACACGACCTTTCTGATCTCCAACTACCACTAAAGCAGCAAAAGAAAAACGCCTACCGCCTTTTACAACTTTTGCAACTCGATTGATATGCACAAGCTTGTCTACAAATTCATCTTCGCGATCACGACCTTTGTTGCGTCCGCCACGCTCTGAGGGTGTACGTGCCATTTTTCCATTTTCCCTTTTCTAGAAGCTCAAGCCACTTTCACGAGCAGCATCGGCAAGAGCCTTAATACGTCCGTGATAAGCATACCCACCTCGATCAAAAATCACTTTTTTCACACCAGCATCTGCTGCTCGCTTGGCAACAAGTTTGCCTACTTCACTTGCAGCATTAACATCAGCACCAGTTTTAAGCTTATCTCTTAAATCTTTATCAAGTGTTGATGCACAAGCAAGAGTTACGCTTTTTGTGTCATCAATAACTTGAGCATAAATATTCTTGTTTGAACGGAAAACTGACAAACGCAGTGCATCCGAACTCTTCTTTCTCAACTGCCACCTAACTCTTTCTTTGCGGCGATTAAATAATTCTTTTGGCGTTTTCATGGTTTAAACCTTACTTCTTCTTGCCTTCTTTACGGAGAACAATCTCATCTTCATACCTTATTCCCTTGCCCTTATAAGGTTCAGGAGAACGGAAAGAACGTATTTCTGCTGCAATTTGTCCTACACGCTGCTTACTTACACCAAATATTTCTATTGATGTTGGATTTGAACATTTAACTGTCAAATCATCAGGTATTGGATAATTAACATCATTACTGTAACCAAGAGCCAAATTT
>DAOWDM010000145.1 GCA_030639035.1 Alphaproteobacteria bacterium | reverse complement strand
GTTAAGCGATATGCAATTGCTTCTTCAAGATATGTCTTTTACATACGGCGGAATGAAAGTTGCAAACATAAATACGGTTATAGATATTACTAACCCTTTTCCGTTTGAAACTGCTAAAAGCCAGCTTATTCATGCAGATATGTTTGATATGGCTATTCCTATAGAAAATGCTATGGTGCTTTTTCATATTGACGGGCAAAACCAGCTTGTTATCGAAAACGTAGCTTTATCAATAGCAGGTGGAGCGTTAAATATTGAAAATGGGATTGTTCCTCTTGATAAAAAAGATTCCAAGCTTGTTTTGAATGTAAGCGATGTTGATCTTAATGCTTTGTCTCAGATTATAAATCTTGAGAACTTTCAAGCTACAGGTCTTGTGTCAGGACGTATTCCATTGTCTATCAGTTCTAAGGAAATTTCTATAATAAACGGTAAATTGTGGACTACGGATACAGGAACAATCAAGTATCTTCCTGATGTAAAACCAAGTGCTAAAAGTTTGCAAACGCTACTAGATGCTTTAGAGAACTTTCAATATAAAAAAATGGATATTGAAATTGAAGGCTCTACATCTGGCAAAACAAATATTAAACTACACTTGAAAGGGAAAAATCCTGATTTATATAAAGGAAGGTCTATTGAGTTAAATACAAACCTTCAAGGAAATATAGCAAAACTCATTAAAAGAAAACTGAAACAGTTTGCTATACCAGCTCAAATAACGGAACGTATAAAACAGTTTCAGCAATAAACAGGAGGGGAGTTTATGTTCTTAACTCGATTTTTAGCTTTGTTAATGATTGCTTTTATTACAGCATGTCATCCAACTGTAAAAATAGAAGCACCAGATAAGCCTATTGTCATAAACCTTAATATTAAGCTTGAAGAAGAAATAATCATTCGTCTTGATAAAGATATTGAAAAACTTCTTTCAGAAAATCACGACTTGTTTTGATATTATTTTTTAGGAGTATTTTTATATGAAAAATCTTTGTTTGCTTGGAATTGTTACTTGCATGTTTTTGTTTTCAGCTAGTCCTGTTTTTGCATTTTCTTTAGAAGAAGCAAAAAATTCAGGCTATGTAGGTGAAAAACAAGATGGTTTCCTCGGTGTTATAAAGACAGATGCTAAAGGAGAAATAGCCGCACTTGCTACAGAAATAAATGCAAAAAGAAAAGCCATGTACAAAGAGCTTGCAAAAAAAACTGGCACTGATTTACAAGCAGTCGGAAAAGTTACTGCTAGCAAAGTAATTGGTAAAATGCCGTCAGGACAATACTATATGAATGGTTTAGGTTCATGGGTGAAAAAGTAAAGTAAAACCGCTGTTTCCATCACTCCATTGTCATTGCGAGAAGCGTTAGCGACGCTACAATCTATAAAGAGAGATTGCATTAACATAACTCGCAATGATAGTGGAAAATCAGGCTCTTCCGTAGTTGTCTTCAAAGCGGACGATGTCGTTCTCATCAAGAATTTTGCCTGTTTGTACTTCTATAAATTCCATTGGAGAGCCAGAAATATTGGCTATTCTGTGCTTTGTTTCTACAGGGATATAAACGTGTTCGTTGGCTTTAATGTCAAACTCTTCTTCCCCAAGAGTTACACGAGCTGTGCCGCTTACAATAACCCAGTGTTCAAAACGATGGTGATGAAGCTGCAGGGAAAGAATATTGTCAGGCTTCACCAATATTCTTTTAACAACAAATTCTGCTCCTGTATCCAAAACTTCCCAACGCCCCCAAGGTCGTTCGTCTGAATCACCTCGTTTATACATATTAGAACTCATATCCTGAACACTCCTTTTAGATACCTGTTAAAATGGCTATATTTTCATATCTATCTATTTCAAATAAACTTTTATGTTAAACATCTTACCTAGAGTGAATCATAATGTCCAAAGTTCTTATTGTTGAAGATTCAAAGTTTTTTGCTAACATTTTAAAAAAGCAGATTATAGAAGAATTAGAAACAGATGTAGAAGTAGCTTCAAGCTTTAAAGAAGCAAAAAATATTATTGAAAGTTCTGATAACGATATATTTATTGCCATTATTGATTTGGAACTTCCAGATGCTCAGCATGGAGTAATCGTTGACTATATAAGAGAAAAAAATATCCCAACTGTTGTTTTTACTGCTGGTTTAAACGATAAACAAAGAGAAGACATGTTTGAAAAAAATGTTATCGATTATGTATTGAAAGGAAATAGAGAAAGCATTAAATATGTAGTTTCTCTGATATCTCAATTACAGAAAAATAGCAAAATCAAAGCTCTTGTTGTAGAAGATTCTTCTGCTTCACGAAAATATATTATGGACATTCTTGAATCACAGATGTTTGATGTTTATGAAGCTGAAGACGGTTTAGAAGCGTTAAAAATATTAGAAAACAATCCTAATATAAAACTTATTGTTACAGATTATCATATGCCATATATGGACGGAGCTGTTCTAACAAAGAAAATCCGAGAAACATATGATAGGGAAAAACTGGTCATTATTGGTGTTTCAGCTTATGGTTCTCAGATGCTTTCTGTTAAATTTCTAAAAAATGGTGCGAATGATTTTATTCACAAACCTTTTTTGAAAGAAGAACTCATTTGCAGAATTATGCAGAACATGAAGCTGGTTAATCAAATTCAAGAACTTAAAAAACTAAATATACAGAAAAATAGATTTCTAGGAACAGTGTCGCATGACTTAAGAATGCCACTTTCTTCTATAATCGGATTTAGTCAAATTATATTAGAACGTGATTTAGATGAGGAAAAATCAAAACAATTGCTGAGGTATATCGCTCTTTCTGGAAATCAAATGAATACTCTTCTTGATGACCTTTTGGATATAACATCAATTGAAAGCGGAAAGTTCAAGCTTAATAAAAAACAAAACAATTTAACTCGTCTTGTTGAAGAAAGAATAAAGCTTATTTTTGAATTTAAAGCTAAAAACAAAAATATTGAATTGAAAACAAAACTACTGCCTGTTCCAGAAAGTTATTTTGATAACAACAGGATAGGGCAGGTTGTTGACAATCTGCTTTCTAATGCTTTGAAATTTTCACCAAAAGACTCTTTAGTTTTTATTACAACAGACAAATCTGATGATATGGTAATTTTTTCTGTATCGGACAATGGTCAAGGCATGAATATTGGGGAACAGAAAAAATTGTTTGATGAATTTGAACGGCTTAATGTAAAACCTACTGGTGGTGAAAAAAGCACTGGATTAGGAATGTCTATTGTAAAAAAGATTATTGACGCACATCTTGGAGAGATAAGAATCAAAAGCCAACCAGAAGAAGGGACAACATTTACTGTTGCCCTTCCTGTATAAAGCTTACTTAAATTACCTGCCTTTGGATTTTTTATCTAACATTGCTTTATTTAGATTATCCGTTTCCTGTGTTTTTTTAGCTTTAATCTGCTTTAATTCTCTCAAAAGAGCGGTATCTAAAGCCTCTTTTATTGCTTCTGTTTTCAGTACAGCAACAGCTATTCCGTTTTTCTCTTCTGATACCGCTACTTTAATATTGTTAACACGTTTTTTGTCATTGTTGCCGAAATTCGAATGATAATCTTCTATCCATTCAGGGTGTCTTTTTTTAGCTTTATCTGTAATGTTTTCAGCCAGCTCAGGTGATTTTTTAGCGATTTCCCATGCTTTTGGGTCTTTGCGAATCTTAAAGGCAAGCACTTGAGTTTTACGTTCTGATTTTAAAACAGTCTCGTAATCGATTATTTCTTCTTGTATGGCTTTTTGATTTTCTATGATTGTCATTGATGAAACATCACGGCTTGTAGCTTTATCCAAACCTTTTTCAGCTGCCTCAAAGCTAATCAGGCTAGAATCGATGTATTCAGCGATTGCTTTCGCTCCAACAGAAGTGGTTTTTGGAGCTTCAACAGCTTCGATAGATTTTTTTACAACATTTGATATTTTGATGGAATCTACTATGGCTTCTGCATTTACAATAAAACCATTATTGATAGCATTAAGCTTTTTTTCACCAAGAGGGTCTTTTTTGCCACGCAAACGAATAGCATCTTGTTCTTTTGCTATCACATCAAGAAGGGCTTTTTTATCTCCGCCTTTTTTCTCAACTTTTTCGATAACACCTTTATGCCATTTTGCAAAAGCTTTTGTTTGTTTTATAGCTTTTTTGGTTAGTGGTTTATCTTTATCTTTTTCTTCTTTTTTTACAGGTATTCCCAAGGATTCTCTTAATTTGTTTTCTGCTGCTTTCTTTGCCTTTTTTTCATTTTTGGCATATTTTTTATCAATGACTTCTTTGTCAACAGGCATTCTAGCACGACCTTCGTCATCACGTTTGACTATATCAAGAATATCTTGTGTTCTTTCTTCATTCACCAGAGCCAAGCAGAAAGCACTCATTTTTTCTTGTGTGAAAGCATGTTCATCAACCAGTTTTTTCGCTACTCCAAGGACTTCAAGGTCTGTCATTTTTTGCAAACTGCCATCACGGAGACCTTTTTTTGCGAACTCAACAGCAGCATCAGCAACAGGAGTTGTATGATATGCAATATAAGCACCTATTCTTTCCATTCTAGCAAAATCTTTGCCTGTTTTTTCATAATCTCGGAGCGACTTGCTGTTTTCTCCTTCATTTTTAACAGGAGCCATATTCTGATTTTTCAGATTGTCTATTTTCTTGCCTAATCTTGAAAATGATTTGTTGGCAGGGTTGAGCTGATCAATAAGTCCACGGATAGTACCAATGCGAACATCACTTATAAGCTCTCCAGCTATTGTGTTGCCGTTATCTCGTGCTAATTGAAGTACCGCATGAGCATCAGCAATGCATTCTGTTTCATGTCTTGCAACCTGCTTCATGGATTCTGTGTCTGCTACATGAGGAACATGTCCGTCTTTATTGGCAAGGTCTAAGGCATGACCAAATTCATGGTAGAATGTAAAACGTTTAAGGTCTTCGTGTGTAACGCCTTCTTTTTCTATGCGTTCTTTTACCCCAGGGACTGGAAAGAACATCTCATCTTCAAGCACGTCAGGATTATCACCGACAACGATGCTTACAGTTTTGTCGCCTTTAATGTCTTTTTTAGTAACACCAAGCGGAAGAGAAGCACTAAAAGCACCGCTACCAGTAAAAGCAGCTTGTTCAAACATTCCTTTATCATCCATTTCTATAGGATGAGCATTTTCTTTGTCTTCTTTTTCTAATTTTTCTTTTAAGAATCCTATGATGGACTTGCCAAGACTCCTGTCAGGAGCTTCGTCCATAAGATAACGTCCACGAATCAAGTCAGGGTCAATAACAAACAGAGTCATGTTAGGGCGTACGTTACGGAAACGCTGTTCCATTTCCTGAAAAAGCTCGCTACTTTTTGTATTGAGAGTGCTTTCTGAATCTGGCTTGCCTGTTGTTACTGTATAAGTTTTTTTATCATTGGAAGCATTCTTAAGTTGCTGGATATATGAAGTTTGTTCTTGCTCCAGAACTTTGAAAAACGGTCTTTGCTGAATATAGTCAGGACGCTGTTCATCAGTGCCTGCTTCAAAAACTGTAACACGCCCTTTGAAAAAAGCGTTTAATGACTGCTGCATTTCTTCTTGTAACTTTGCTTTTGACATTAGATATTCTCCTAACTAAATTCATATAAAATTCGTGTGTATGTTTGTAATATACATCTCTCTTAAATCACATAGTACAAGATGTTACAAAAAAAGCAAATGCTTTTTGTCCAAACATTTGTCTTTTGATGTTTAAAGCTCAGAAAACAATAATTAAATCCAATTACCGTCTGGCATTCTTGATGTTTTCTATGATTTTTTGCTGTAGAAGCTTATTGTTTCTTGGGCTTTTAACGTATTTGGTGATTTCAGATGCTTCTTCAATTATAATATCAGGGGAAAGTTTGTCGTTTTCTAATTTGGAGTTTTTAACTTTTCTTATAGCTATTTTTTCACTTTCTTTTTTTATAGCTCCACCACGTAAAGAATCTTTTTCTTTTACAGCTCCGCCAGTGAAAATTTTTACAACCATATTTGTTTCGGCATCTGAAAAATCTTCTTTAAGATACCCCGTAACAAGCACAGCCTTTGCTCCGACTTTTTTAGCTATGCCAATATCACGAACAAGACTGTCGCCCATTACAACAGTTCTTGAAGGTACAGTATTGGCATTTTTTATTATTTGTTCCAGTACTTCAGGTTTTGATTTCGGATAAGCATCAACTTTAGTTATTTTTTCCCACTCAAAATCTGGATATTTTGATTTAGCATTTGCTGAATCTTCAGGTCGCATATCTTTTGTTGTATAAATGTTGTCAAATACACCAGTAAGCCCAGCCTGATTTAGTTTTTTAACTGTATAGCTAGAAGGTCCTGCAGTGTATAAAACCAGCTTTATGCCACGTTTTTTTAACGTTTTGAGAGCTTCAAGCATATCTTTGCTAGGCTTTATTTCTTTTTCGTGTATTTTTGTCGCTTCTTTTATTTCTTTTGCGAATTTCTTTTTAAGGTCTTCGTTAGGAAACTTTCTTTTTAATTGACGATGACTGTTAATAACATTTTCAAGCTGAAATATTTTGTGTTTGGCGTGAAGTTCGTTGAAACCTAATATAACTTCATCTTTTGAAATGCCACTTGCTTTTGAAAGGCTTTTTATAAGAGTGTTTGCATACTTAATATAAGTACGGCGTGTCGGAGCTAAAGTATCATCAAGATCTGTAATCACAGTATCAATGTTGTTGAATTTTTTTTGTTCCATAGCTAGAGACCTCTGTTTTTATTCATTCTATTCGCAGGTAAGTTTCTCGTCAAGATTTTTACCTTTATTGATATAATAAAGACTATATTCTTATAAAGAACTAACAGGAGTTTGATGATGTATTGGTTTTTTATGATTGCTATATTCTTTGGTGTTTCAAGTGCTATTGCTGATGAAAATAAAGATGAGGCAGTAAAAACAGAAATTGTTGTTTCAAAAGAAGACTGTGCAAAACTTGTCTCAGGAGCTGAATATATTCCAAATGTTGATGTTTATGGGCGTTCAGTCGTTTCAGCTGACATTAATGGCGGTTACGAGCCTATAAAAATACCTGATGAGTTTTCTACTGATATCAGGGTAGAGCTTGCTGGAAAGTACGGATTGAAAGATTCTTTCAAAGCAGAAGATTTTAATCTTGGCAAAGTTACTTTTAAAAACAATCAGGTTTATTTTAACGATTCTCCTTTATCAAAAGAAGATGTTTCTTTGATTGAAGAAGCTTGCCGAAAAAAGTTGCCTTAGCTGTCTGCTTTGCATAAAGTGCATAAAAGTTTAATTTTATAAGTGGTAAATCACATGCGTCTGTCAAAATATTTCCTTCCGACTTTAAAAGAAAATCCTGCTGAAGCTCAGATTCCGTCTCACACATTAATGCTGAGAGCTGGTATGATTCGTCAGTCTGCTTCTGGTATATACAGCTGGCTACCTTTGGGCTTGCGTGTCCTTAGGAAGATTGAGCAAATAGTGCGTGAAGAGCAAGACAAGGCAGGGGCTCAAGAGCTTCTAATGCCAACTATTCAACCTGCGGATTTATGGATTGAAAGTGGCAGGCATGACGCTTATGGACCTGAACTTTTACGTATAAAAGACCGTCATAGTCGTGATTTACTCTATGGTCCTACTAACGAGGAAATGATAACAGATATTTTTAGAAATGGCGTTAAAAGCTATAAAGAGCTTCCGTCAATTCTTTATCACATACAGTGGAAATTCCGTGATGAAGTTCGTCCACGTTTTGGAGTCATGCGTGGTCGTGAATTCCTTATGAAAGACAGCTATTCTTTTGATTTAGATTATGAGGGAGCGAAACGTTCATATAATAAAATGTTCGTTGCATACCTTAGAACTTTTGCAAGAATGGGTTTAAAAGCTATTCCTATGAGAGCCGAAACAGGTCCTATAGGCGGTGATTTAAGCCATGAGTTCATTGTTCTAGCTGAAACTGGTGAAAGTCAGGTTTACTGTCATAAAGATTATTTGACCATGGAAATTCCTAGTGATGATGTCAGTTATGAAGATGACCTTGAGCCTATATTTGAAAAATGGACAAGCCTTTATGCTGCTACCGAAGACAAATATGTTAAAGAAGAGGCAGATGTTGTAGGCAATGACTTGATTTCTGCAAGAGGAATTGAAGTAGGGCAGACTTTCTATTTTGGTAAAAAATATTCCGAACCTATGAATGTTAATGTTACAGACAAAGAAGGCAAAAAAGTTGCTCTTGAAATGGGCTCTTATGGAATAGGTGTATCACGTCTTTTTGGGGCTATTATTGAAGCTTCTCATGATGATTCTGGAATCATTTGGCCTGATTCTGTCGCTCCGTTTAAGGTTGGTTTGATAAATCTGAAATCAGGTTCTGATGACACTGATAAAGCTTGTGATGATATTTATGCTGCTTTGATAAATGCTGGCGTTGAAGTGCTTTATGATGACAGAAAAGAAAGAGCAGGGGTGAAATTCAACAACATGGATTTGATAGGGCTTCCTTGGCAGCTTGTTATAGGTCCAAGAGGTCTTGCAAACGGCGTTGTAGAAATAAAAAGACGTGCAACAGGTGAAAAAACGGAGATGTCTATAGAAGCAGCTATTGCAAAATTGACTGCGTAAAGTACAAACAATGGATATTTCAAATGAAATAATCTCAGTAAAACAAGTGTCAGATATGCTCGAAATATCTGATGCGACTGTGCGGAATTGGGTTAAGCAAGGCTATCTTTCTGTTGCTGAAAATACAAAAAGCAAGTTCCATTTTAGCGATGTTTTATCTGTAAAAACTAAAATAGAGCGTGGAGAAATAAACAGGCTTCGCAAAAGAGCAAACAAAAAAAGCACCGATAATTCATTTGTTCCAGATGAATATATTAATGATGTTTCTTTTGTTGACGAAGTAGAAAAAATTAAAAAAATCTTTTTATTGCAAGGGCTTGATATAGAAACCTTAACCTTTGTATTAACCTTGAAACAGCTTGTTCTTAAAAAAGAAGTTACGTTAGATAATGAATTAGATTTATTTAATTTTAGTGATTTATCAAAATGGTGCAGGACTTCTGTTAAAAAAGAAATTTTATCGTGGCATAACAAATTAAAAATAACAAAAGACATTCCTATAAATAGTTATATTGAGATTTTTAATTTACTAAAAAACACATCTCAAGATGATACTATTGGCATTATTTATCAGTCGTTGATGTATGAGGGAAGTAAGTCAAAAAAAGGCTCTTATTACACTCCCAAAGGTTTGATAAATAACATTTTTAATGATTTTGAAAAACGAGACGGAAAATTTTTAGACCCCTGTTGCGGAACAGGTCAATTTCTTCTTTGTGCTGCTAATTCAGGATATAAAAACCCCGATTTGCTGTATGGTTTTGATATTGATGAT
>DAOWDM010000195.1 GCA_030639035.1 Alphaproteobacteria bacterium | reverse complement strand
GATGAACTAGCGAAAACAGCTATTTTCATTGGCTTTTCTTATTTTTAAGCGGGCTGAAATGTTTAAGATGACCTTTGGTTGCAAGATAGGAAATGCGTTTTTTATCCAGCTTGCTAACTGCTGTCTGCTCTCCGAATTCATTTGCAAGAATCCCTTGAGCTGCAAGAAGCTGTAATTCTGTTGTTTTGTTTTCTATCAATGCTGAAATATGGCTTAAGTTTGCAGAAAGTAGACGGCGAGAGGTTAATATAAGCTCATCTTGTTTAACATCTCCGCCGATTTTCTGTTTTCTAAGCAAGCCATTGTATGCAGTTTGAATTCTTTCTTTTTCCTTTTTAGCCAACTTTGAGCGAACTCTAGCACTATCAAGACTAGATAAAAGTCCTGATATTTCTTCTAAAGCAGCTTTCTTAACATCACGACTAGAAAGCAGTCTGTCCTGCAAGTCATAGAAAGACTTCGAAACACCAGCTTTTGCGGCACGATTTCCCAATTGCCTTGTAAAGGAAAGATTGTAATTTTGTTTGTGCCTGTCAGGGTCAAATATGTTACCCCAACTCTTGCGAGCATCTTTATAACCATAAATACTACCGTCTTGTTCATTGGTCAAAGTAACTGAAACAGCAACGTCAGGTAACGCCTGATTTTCACTTCCACGCAAAGCAAGCTCATCAATTTTTTCATTATACTGAGCAATATGATAGTCTGGACGATGCTTCTTAGCCATTTCCATAACTTGTTCATAAGAAACTTCTGTCTTTTTCTCAAGACTATCTGAATATCCGTATGGCAAATAAGCTGTAGAGCTCATAATTTTATCTGAATTTTCTATCAATACACCAAGAGCATTAGAAGCGACAAGATAAGCACTGCGAGCCTGTTCCAAGCTAATTAAAGTTTTTTTATATTCAGCCTCAATCTGTGCTTTTTCATATTCTGTTGCTCTGTGTAGTTCAAAACGCCTTAATACTCGAGCTCTTTGTTCTGATGTCAGCTTAAGATTTTTTTCTGTTGAATGTAGATTTTCAACACTTTGCACCAACGCCCAGTATGTAGAACCAACTTGCTGTAAAACACCGTTAATAGTGTTTTTAAGCTCCCATTCAGCACGCTCATCAGCAATTTTCATCTGCTTTTCATATACGCTGTTCAGAGAAAACTCCCCATAACCTTTTGTAAATGGCAGCGGAGAATAGAAGTTAAAAGAAAAGTCTGATGAATACTGACCGTTTTTCCAGTAATAGCCATCACGGTAATAAACTTTTTGTTTTGTTGTGGCAGAAGAGACTGCTATCTGCATTCCATTTGGAAGCACCTGCGTTAAATCCATTGAAAAAGTATATGACCTTTCTGGTGCATACGCAGGGTCTGTACTTGCTTCTATAACATTTTCTACATTTGCCTGAAACGTTTGAGAACCGAATCCCATACGTTCAAGAGCTGGAGTTTTGCTACCAGTAGGAATATCCTGATAATAATTTGGAGCAAACGGCTGAAAATTTTTCAAGTTGACATGACCAGTGCGATAACGAGTCGTTGTATCCTTTTGAGTATAAGATATTCCAAGTGTAAAAACAGGGTCAAAAGCAGCTTTTGCCTCTTCTATAACGTGCTTTGCAGTTTCTCTATCACCTTTACCTACTGAAACGGTAAGGTTTTTTTCCAATCCTCTGACAACGGCTTCACGTAAACTAACGTGCTTACCTTTTCGCTCTGCCATCTGCTGCCATGAGCCTTTTGAGGCTTTTTTCTTTAAACTTTTTTCAATAGATGCGAGCCTTTTGCTTTCATAGGTAGAAAGCTGTGAAACGACTTTAGCACTAACTTCATCTTCAACCATTTTCACATGTATATCTTCGATTTCCAAAGCAGATACAGGAGCATTAATAAAAGCTAAGACTGCAAAAACACCTATATATAAAGATGATTTCATAATGACATTTACCATTTTCATTCCGCACTTCCTCCGAACATTTGCAAAGAAGCACTTTGAGCAAGAACTTTCACTCTGTTCCTGTCAATATTTGTCTGAGCAGAACGCTCGCCATATTTTGTCGCAAGCATACCAACGCTTGCTAAAAGCTGAGATTCTGCTTTTTTACACGATGTTTTAGCTTGAACATAAGCATTTTCAGCATTCAGCAGTGATATTAGTTTTTCCGTTACTTCGTATTCTGTAACTTTACGTATTTTCTGGAAACGCAATGCTCGTTCATATATTGATTTTGCCAGTTTTTTATTGCGTTTGGCTATTTTTATGCTTTCTTCTGCACTTCTCAAAGATGCTTTAGCAGTATTAAATATCGTTTTCAGATTTGCACTTACTTGACGACGGAGTAGAGACTGTCGCCTGATATCTTTATTTGCCTGAAATAATGCGGCTTGAGCAGCATCATTAAAAACAGGTCTTGAAAAAGCAACTCCTGCACTCAAAACAACTTGGTCAGGGTCAAAGATATGCTGGAAAGAATCTCCATAATCATTAAAACCAAAAACCGCATTTGATTGACTGCCTTTAATACTGCCAGTAACGCCTAATGTAGGTTTGGTCTGGTTTTCATAAAATCCATGATTAAGACGAGCCGTATCAACATAAAGAGAAGCCATTAAATACTCAGGATTGTCCAAAGCAGCATCAGAATCTTCTGGCTCAACAAAAGCTTCTTCCAGCAATCCACTGTAACCAACTGGTGTCAATATTACATTTTCATCTAAATCAAGAAGCCTATGAAGAGAGTTTGAAACGGTTACATAATTCTTGAACGCTTCTTCTTCTGTTGCCTTGATGCTTTCATATTGAGCTTCAACTTGAGCTTTATCAGCAGAAGTAATTTCTCGCAATTTATACATACGATTTGTGCGTTTTAACAAGTCTGCTGCTAGTTTTCTGATTTTGGTTGTATTATAAAGCTGTTGAACTGTGTTTATAATATCCCAATAAGCGTGGTCAACCTGCAAAAGCGTATTGTTAATAATCAAGCGAACATTCCACAAAGCAATTCGATTGCTTAACCGTGCGGTATTGATAGCTGTATGGTCTGCGTTATTCTCGCCAAAACCGTTTGTAAACGGCAGGGGCAAGGACACGCCAGCACTTGCAGACATAGTCCAAGGACGTGCATAACGTCCAACAGTTGCTTTGCCGATGACATCATCATTTTCAACCCATTTGTTATCTTTGTAATTTGTCGTCCAATTAACGCTAAGAACATTTCCCCATGGGAGTTTCTGATACAAATCCGCAGATAATGAAGTTGAAACATCAGGGTCTATATTAGACTTTTCACTAGCCTTAACCGTTGTTTCGTAATAGCCCTCTGGTCTTTCAGCGTTGTACTGCAAATAAGATACAGGGCTGTTTTCAGGCATAATAACTTGATGATTTCCACCGACAAGCTGTGAGCCTTTTTTAAATTTATCAGGGTGTTCTGTTCTTTCAAAATCTCTGGTTTTACTGGTATTCAAAGAAAGTGAAAACACAGGGTCGAAAACAGACTTAGCTTCTAAAAGAGCCTGATTTGCAATTTTCTGGCTGATACTGCCTCTTTTAACAGAAAGGTTTTTAACAATCGCATCAAAAGCAGCTTTCCGCATGGATATTTCATAAAGAGAACGTGAAGCATAAACACCTGAACCTTGTTTGCTTTTGTTCAGCTTCGCATGAAAATTGCTGACAGCATCATTCGTTTTACGTTCTTCTTCAAGGCGTTTAGGGTCAACCGTTATCTCTGATGAATCAAGCGACTGAACAACAACCTCTTTAACAGGTTCTTTAGCTGGAGTTTCTGCAACAGCTTTTGTTGTCATTCCTGCTATGCAGACAACTGCAATCATGAAACAGATTTTATTATTACTCATGACCTGCCTCCATTTTCTGCTGTTTTAGATTCTGCAATCCCAAGTCCCTTAAAATGTTCATCAAGAATTCCCTGAATAGATAAAATCTGCACTACAGCTTTACGGTAATTTGTTTTTGAAGAAATATTCGCAAGCTTTGCTGTAAGCACATCATTAAATTTATTCAAAACCTCAAATTCTGTTGTAAGTTCGCTTTTTTTAAGCTTTAAGGCTTTTTTATAAGCAAGTTGTGCTAATTTCAGGTCTTCCATCGTTTGCCTTATCAGTATATCTGCTGAATTAGCCATATTAACTGCATCGTCAGTTCGTCTTATAATGCTGTTGCGAATTTGACGCATGCTGTCTCCAGCCTGTTTCATCGCAATACGAGTACGGCTTAACGCTGCTGTTTCAGCCCGCTTCCAGAACGGAAGTTTATATTGAAGCCCTATGTACAAGTCATTGCTGTCAGGGTGAGATATTTCCTTTAATGAAGAATCCCATGTTTTATAGCCGAATACATTATCTGTCTGCCCTGCTGTATAATTGATTGAAAGAGACAAATCAGGACGGTTTTGGTTTTGACGATAACGTGCGTTAGCTTTGCTTAAAGCTAGATTTTCAGCACCGATTTTAAGTTCTGGATTGTTTTTTATAGAGTTCTCTCTAATAGAATTAATATCAATATTTATTTTGTTTTTCAGTTTTTCTTCATAAGCTACAGGAACTAGCACCGTATCAAGCTCTACATCAAGAGAAGTCAAAAGCAAATTTGATGTGTTAATATAAGCATTCCATGACATTTCTTCTTTATGCTTAAGGTTCTCAAGCTCTGCCTTTGCCTGCTCTACATCATAAGCTATTACACGACCAATTTTCAGCATTTTGCTCATGTATATAGCTCTTTTTTCCATTACCTTTCGGTGGGTGATAATGCTTTTCAGTTCTTCATGGACACGAACCAAATCCCAGTATCCGATTAGAGTATGTTCAAGCACAGTGCTACGAACATGATTTTTATTTGCTTCGGTTGAAATTTTCTGACCTACCGCTATAATTTTATTCAGGCTTGACTGAGAACCAAAAGCTCCAAAACCTTTTGTAAAAGGCAACGGTGAGTAAAAATTGATGCTAGCAGTAGAAGTCCATGGCATTCTGCTTCCCCACCCAAACGGGTCAGATGCGGACATAGCTCCTCTTAAACCTGAAACAGCGTAACTATTTTTGATGTTGCGTTTCGAGCTAATGGAAGCATTGATGCTAGAACCGATTTCAAAAGGTTTGGCAACTCCTAATTTCATTGTGTATGTATTAGGTACGTTTGAAGGGCTGGTTGAGTAGCTTGCAGTTTCGGTTTCTGTAGTAAGAGAAGGTACTCTGAAACATTCTGTAGCAGGGTCGTTAAGGTCTGAATTAACAGCAACACCATCTATAAACACACAGCCAAGAACAAAATTTTCAGTATCATTACTAGGAGCTTTATCTGCCCTTATACGGCGAATATCTTCTCTGCGAAGCATAGTTTCTGTGCGTGAATAATACCATGAGGCATTAACAATACTGTTAAAAGCAGCTTCTGTTTGCTCTATGTATGAATTTGCTTTTGAAAGGTCAATATTTGACACTTTAATATCAATGTTATTGTTAACAACATCATTAACCAGAGCTGTAATGTTGACTTCTTTTAAGGTTTTTCCTAGCAGATAAGCACGAGCTCCAGTCTGTTTCCATTCAATGGCTTTTTGCATCAAAGCTGTCGTGTCATCTGATGCTTTTGCAACACCGTTTAACGATAATAAAGATACACAAATTACCACTAAAAGTTTTTTAGACTGAGAAATACTGCCAACAAGAGATTGAAACAATTGTTTTTTATTTTTTACGTTAAAAGACACGTCGCATTAATTCCCTGCTTCTTTAAATTTAGCAAACTTAAGATTTTAATACACTTATTCCGTTTAATCTTAGCTGGAACAAAACCAATATCAGTTTTTATCATCGATGAGAATAAAAAAATGAAAAACCCCATTAGATTATCGTATTTTCATCAATTTTACTTTGAAAGGAATCCGAGCTTCAGATTCTATTTCAATAGAAGCTTCTTCAGTGTGATAACCTTGTTTCTCTATGATGAAATCATATTCACCTGGAGATAATTCTATTTCTTTTGGTGTAACACCTAGAAATGAACGTTCCCCATCGTTAAGCATGACAACAGCACCATTTGGTTCGGTCATAACCATAACAAACCCAGGAGGCTCATATGGTTTCACTGGTTCAGGTTTATGCACAGGTTCATGAACGTCAGGAATAGATGCCGTTAATACTTCTGCATGTTCAGGAGCAGATATTTTATCAGGAATAGATGCTCTTGCCGTTTCCCTGCGTTTCTTCACTCCAGCTAAAGTACCAACAACTAGCAAAACACCTATTAATCCTACTATAGCTAATCTTTTACTGCTTTTCTTTTTAACGGACGTGCCTTTGCTTACTGCTATAGTTGCATCTGCCTTTTTTGCACCAAGAACAACCGTTGCATCAGCATCAAAAGCTGTATCTGTATCATCTTCACCAGCAAGGGCTTTATCAAGAGCATTAGAAAAATCGGCTGCTGTTTGATAACGATCCTGCGGTCGTTTTGCCAAAGCCTTGACAATAACAGCATCAAAGGATTTTGGTAATTGCACATTCAAAGCAGAAGGCTTTTCAGGATCAACATTCAAAACTCTGTGCATGATAGTTGTAAGCGAACCGCTGAAAGGTTTTTCTCCAGTCAAAAGCTGATAAAGGACTCCTCCTGCAGAAAACAAATCAGAACGATTATCTACAGTTTGCCCCATAAACTGCTCTGGCGACATATAACTTGGAGTCCCAAGAACTGCTCCAGCCTGAGTAAGAGTAGAAGATTCAATTCTCGCAACACCAAAGTCCATAATCTTAACGTCTTTATCGTTCATAATAAGAATATTGGCAGGCTTAATGTCCCTATGAACGACTCCTTTCTTATGGGCATATTCCAAAGCAGAAAGAAGCTGTTTCATAATTTCAACAACTTTTTCAGGCGTGAATCGCTCGTTATTATCGAAACAATCCTTAAGTTCTTTGCCTTCGACATATTCCATAGCAATAAAGGAAACGCCTTCATCTTCACCGTATTCATACACTGCAACGATATTCGGGTGAGAAATACGCCCCGCTGCCTGAGCCTCTCGCTTAAAACGAGCAAGAGCCTGATGTCCCTCTTCTCCTTCAAGGAGATTCTGCAAGACAGTTTTAATTGCAACATTACGCTCTATCATCGGGTCATACCCTTTGTAGACGATACCCATTGCACCTTT
>DAOWDM010000110.1 GCA_030639035.1 Alphaproteobacteria bacterium | reverse complement strand
TGAAAACAGGATATATAAGACGGTTATTTTTTCACTGCCTATTATTCTGAACTTTGCTCTATTGAAGAAACGATATCAGCAACAACACTTTTTACAAGCTCACTGTCATCACCTTCTGCCATAACTCTTATCAAAGCCTCTGTTCCAGAGGTTCTTATCAACACCCTGCCACAATTGCCTAATCTATGTTCTCCGTCCTTTATTGCTTCACGAACTGTTTTGCTTTCAAGAGAAGCCATGGCACAAGCCCTATCTGGCATACGTACATTTTCTAATACCTGAGGAACAGGTTCAAACAAATGAGTAATTTCACTAGTGGCTTTTTGAGATTCTACAACAGTGGCACAAATCTGCAAAGCGGCAGCTAGACCATCTCCTATCATTGAACGAGAACCAAAAATTATATGCCCTGATTGTTCTCCTCCAAGATTACAGCCGTCCTGTTTCATACGTTCTACAACATAACGGTCTCCAACATTTGTTCTTATAAGCTCGAGTCCGTTATTTTCAAGATACCTTTCAAGCCCAAGGTTAGACATTACAGTAGCAACAATTCCTTTGCCCTTTAGAACGCCTCTTTTCTTCCAGTTATTAGCTATAAGAGCAAGCAGCTGATCTCCATCTACAACTGCACCTTTTTCATCTGATACAATAACTCTATCTGCATCTCCATCAAGAGCTATCCCAATATCAGCACCGTGTTTCACGACCTCTTCACACATAAAATCAGTAGCAGTCGCACCACAGCCACGATTGATATTATGACCGTCAGGTTGAACTCCAACCTTAACAACTTCAGCACCAAGTTCCCAAAGCACTCTTGGAGCGACTTCATACGCTGCACCGTTTGCACAATCTAGAACTATTTTCATGCCATCAAGACGCAAACCATGCGGAAACGTGTTTTTTACATATTCAATATATCTGCCTTTAGCATCTTCCATACGATGAACGCGTCCAAGCTGTTTCGCAGGAACAAGAAAAGAAGATGTTTTTTCCATTCTCTCTTCTATAGCAGCCTCTACTTCATCGGAAAGTTTGTAACCGTCAGGACTAAAAAATTTAATTCCATTATCACTAGACGGGTTATGTGAAGCTGTAATCATAACTCCTAAATCAGCACGCATTGAACTGGTAAGCATTGCTACAGCAGGCGTAGGAATCGGTCCGAAAAGCACAACGTCCATTCCAACAGATGTAAATCCTGAAACCAAAGCAGGTTCAATCATATAGCCTGACAGACGGGTGTCTTTTCCAATAACGACTGTATGCCTGTGTACGCCTCTTGTAAAATGACGCCCTGCTGCCATACCAAGCTTTAGAACTGTTTCAGGAGTCATAGGTTCCTGATTAACTTTTCCACGAACACCATCTGTACCAAATAACTTTCTCATAACAACACAACCTTTTTTCTTAAGATAAAGCTCTTACAGCTTTCCAAACAGATATTGCCTGAGCAGTTTCTGCAACATCATGCACTCGCAATATTTGAACACCTTGATCCAGCCCAAACTGACCAGCAGTCAATGAACCAGCGAACCTTTCCAATGGAGGTTCATTTTTACTAAGCTTACCAATAAATGATTTTCTTGATACTCCTAGAAGAACTGGACAGCCCAATCCTTGAAACAGACTCAGATAAGAAAGAATCTCTATGTTATGCTGAACTGTTTTGCCAAAACCTATACCTGCATCAATACATACATCAATACGACGCATTCCCGCAGTTTCACAAGCATCAACTCTTTCACTCAAATAATCATATACATCAAGAGGAGCATGAGAATATTCAGGATTATCCTGCATATCCGCGGGTTTTCCCTGTTTATGCATTATAACCGCTGGTATTCTGTTTTTTGCTACCAATTGCAAAGATTCTTTGTCATCAGTAAAAGCAGAAATATCATTTATAATTTTTGCTCCTGCTTCCAAACATGTAGCCATAACTTTAGAATGCCTTGTGTCGATTGAAACGACAGCTCCACGATTAGCTAAATCCTTAACTACAGGAACAACACGGTTTAATTCTTCTTCAACACTAACTGGAACGGAATTCGGACGAGTAGATTCTCCTCCAACATCAAGTATTTTTGCCCCTGCCTCCAACAAAGTTATTCCATGATGAATGGCTTTTTCAGCTTTTTCAAACTTGCCACCATCAGAAAAGCTATCAGGAGTTACGTTGACAATCCCCATGATACAAGGGCTTTTTATAGAAACACCAGCAAAGCTTTTGCGTTTTACACCTATACGGTTAATAAGAGAAACAACGTATGTATTGAGTATTCGTCCATGTTCTTTTGCCCACTCAAGAACTTCCGATACAGAAACCAAAACAGACCATATAGTTCCGCTGTCTCTTATAAGAACTTCACAACCTGTAAAAGCCAAAGCTCCATCACCGAAAGGTCTTCCTAAGCCAGCTTCCAAAAGAGTTTCAGCTGTCGCTCCCCCTGTAATTCCAGTAGGAACGATATATACGTTCCCATTAGGTTTTTCCAACCATAAAGGACGAGGACAACCGCTAGTTTTTTCATTCCACTTTGGAAGAACAGTGCTTCTATCAACAGGACAAGATACAACCAAAACCTAAAAACCTTTTTTTACTAAACACTAGGTTCAGGTTCTGGGTCAAGCCCCATACCTTTTGAAACATCATCAGACTCACCACTTGTAGGAACTGATGATTTAATACCGCTATCTTCTGAAGAATCAGAAGAATCGGTATCTATAGATTCTCCTGCAAGAACAGCTTTAATCTCATCTCCGTTAAGAGTTTCGTATTCAATTAAAGCATTGCCAAGAAGTTCAAGTTCGTTGCGGTACTCTGTTAATATTTTTCTAGCTCTTTCATAGCCTTCTTCAACTAGTCTTTTGACTTCTTTATCAACCTCAAGAACCGTAGCATCAGCCAACGGTTTATGTTGAGTTACAGAACGACCGAGGAAAACCTCGTCTTCTCTTTCGCCGTATTCTATAGGACCAAGCTTGTCGCTCATTCCCCACTCTGTGACCATACTCCGAGCCATAGAAGTCGCCATTTTAATGTCCTGAGAAGCTCCTGTAGTAACATTATCAGAACCAAAAATCAGTTCTTCAGCTACACGCCCACCCATTGCAATAGTCAACTCAGCATAAAGTCTAGCTTTCGAGTGAGACAGCCTATCTTCTTCAGGAAGCCTCATAACCAATCCCAAAGCTCTGCCACGAGGAATTATTGTTGCTTTATGAACAGGATCAGATTCTTTTTCATGAATCGCACAAACAGCATGACCAGCTTCATGGTAAGCTGTATTTTTTTTCTCGTCTTCCGACATAACCATAGAACGCCGTTCCACGCCCATTAGAATCTTGTCTTTTGCCTGTTCGAGTTCTGTCATTGTAACAAAACGTTTTTCACGGCGAGCCGCCATAAGAGCAGACTCATTTACAATATTAGCAAGATCTGCACCTGAAAGCCCCGGAGTTCCTCTAGCAATGATTTTTGCATTAACATCAGGAGAAACCTGAACTTTTTTCAAGTGAACTTTGAGTATCTGTTCACGTCCCCTTACATCAGGCAAAGGAACAACAACCTGACGGTCAAAACGACCAGGTCTTAAAAGAGCAGGGTCAAGAACATCAGGACGATTAGTTGCGGCTATAAGAATCACGCCTTCATTGACTTCAAAACCGTCCATTTCAACAAGAAGCTGATTCAAAGTCTGTTCAC
>DAOWDM010000004.1 GCA_030639035.1 Alphaproteobacteria bacterium | reverse complement strand
GAAAGCTGTCCTACTTTTTTCTGCTGGTCAGAACCTTTAAAATTAAACTGCCCAACATAAGCACGGCTTTGCATTTTCCGTTTTCCAAGAGCTATCTCTGTCTCGCCTTCTGAAATTTCTTCCCAGACAGTTTTACTTCCGTCAAGAGTATCACGGCTTTGATCTACATAACCAAGCTTGACTGTATCACCGAGTCTTATTGTTCCTGAATCTGTTTTTTCCTGCCCGACAATCATACGGAACAGAGTGGTTTTACCAGCTCCGTTAGCTCCAATTATACCGACAATCCCTCCAGGTGGAATTTTGAAATCTAAGCCGTCTATTAGCAGTTTGTCGCCATAGCCTTTTGAAAGCTTTTCAGCTTCAACAACCAAATCGCCAAGACGTTCTCCTACAGGAATAACTATTTGTGCATTCGTTGGTCCGTGTTTTGCTGCCTTTGCAACTAGAGCATCAAATGATGCAATTCTTGCTTTGCTTTTAGATTGCCTTGCTTTAGCACCTTGTCTAATCCATGAAAGTTCTTCTTTGATTGTTCTTTGTCTTGAAGATTCTTCACGTTTTTCATGTTTAAGGCGTTTTTCTTTTTGCTCAAGCCATGAAGTATAATTTCCTTCATATGGAATGCCTCTGCCTCTGTCGAGTTCAAGAATCCAGCCAGTAACATTATCAAGGAAGTAACGGTCATGCGTTACCATAACTACAGTTCCAGAATATTCCTTAAGGTACGTTTCCAACCATGCGACGGATTCTGCGTCCAGATGGTTTGTAGGTTCGTCAAGCATCAGCATGTCAGGTTTGGAAAGTAGCAGACGACACAAAGCTACTCTGCGTTTTTCACCGCCTGAGAGCTTTGTAACATCAGCATCAGAGGGAGGACAACGCAAAGCGTCCATTGCTATTTCAATAGTTCTTTCAATATCCCAGCCATCACAAGCGTCGATTTTTTCCTGAACTTCGCCCTGTTCGGCTATAAGCTCATTCATCTCATCGTCAGTCATTTCTTCGGCAAATCTTGCGTTGATAGCTTCGAATCTATCAAGAAGCTCTTTAGTCTCACCGATTCCGTCCATAATGTTTTCCATAACATTTTTTGACGAGTCGAGTTGAGGTTCTTGTGGAAGATAGCCTGTTTTCACCCCATCTGCTGCCCATGCTTCGCCTTCAAATTCATCATCAAGACCTGACATGATTCTAAGGAGTGTAGTTTTACCAGAACCATTTGCTCCAAGTACGCCGATTTTAGCCCCTGGATAGAATGAAAGAGACATGTCTTTTAATATCTCTTTTCCACCAGAAAATTTCTTAGAAAGGTTTTTCATTACAAAGATATACTGATAGGCAGCCATTAAACTCTCCAGAAACATTGTTGCGATGTGAAAAAGTGGTGGGTCCTATAGGACTTGAACCTATAACCAGACCGTTATGAGCGGCCTGCTCTAACCAAATTGAGCTAAGGACCCACAAAAAGTGGATTTTGCCAGTGCAATTTACACTGCACATAAGAAATAAGGCAATTTATTTTAATTATCAAGTCCTATCAAGAAAACTTCTTAATTTTCTTGAACGACTTGGGTGTTTTAGTTTTCGTAAAGCCTTTGCTTCTATCTGACGAATACGTTCACGAGTAACAGAAAACTGTTGTCCAACCTCTTCTAAGGTATGGTCAGTGTTCATGCCTATACCGAAACGCATACGCAGTACACGCTCTTCACGTGCTGTAAGACTCGCCAGAACACGAGTACAAGTTTCACGCAAGTTTGACTGAATAGCTACGTCTAGTGGCTGAACAGCCCCCTTGTCTTCTATGAAATCGCCAAGGTAGCTGTCGTCTTCATCACCTACAGGAGTTTCAAGACTTATAGGCTCTTTGGCAATTTTCAGCACTTTACGAACTTTATCCAATGGCATAGAAAGTTTTTTAGAAAGCTCTTCAGGTGTAGGTTCTCTGCCAATTTCATGTAGCATTTGACGTGAAGTGCGGACTAGTTTGTTAATAGTCTCAATCATATGAACTGGGATTCGGATAGTCCTTGCCTGATCTGCTATCGAGCGGGTAATAGCCTGACGAATCCACCATGTAGCATAAGTTGAGAATTTATAACCTCGGCGATACTCAAACTTATCAACGGCTTTCATTAGCCCGATATTGCCTTCTTGAATAAGGTCAAGAAACTGCAAGCCTCGATTCGTATATTTTTTAGCAATGGAAATAACCAGACGAAGATTTGCCTTAATCATTTCTTTTTTAGCCATTCCAGCTTCACGTTCACCTTTTTGTATCGTTTTTACTACACGCCTATATTCTGCGATAGGCATGCCGACTTCCTTAGCCATTTTAGCTATAGATAAGCGGATTGCCCTGATGTCTTTTTCATGCTTTGTAGTAAACAGCTTCCATGCTTTTGCTGAACGTGAAGAAACTTGCTTGAACCAGCCTGTATCGATTTCAGCACCATGATAGGTTTTAAGAAAATCCTCGTGTTTGATTTTACATGATACTGCTAAACGCAAAAGCTTGCCTTCAAGAGCCATAAGGTGGCGGTTGTTTTCGTGCATGTTTTCGATAAGTTGTTCAATACGCGAATTGTTAAGCTGTACACCATTCATAAGGACAACTAATTTCTTACGAATCTTTTCATACTTTCTTTCAAAAACTGCGGTTGGTTTGTTGCCTTCACTAAAAACAACGATTCTTTGTTCCTGAAGAACTTTTAGCTTTTCATACGTTGTGGCAATTTTTTCGAATGTCTCCAGCACAGTCGGCATCAGAGCCTGTTCCATTGCAGCCAAAGATATTGAAGGAGCTTCTTCTTTATCTAAACCATCATCATCATCATCTTCTTCTTCTTCTTCTTCGTTTTTTTCAGCTTCAGCTTCATCTTCTTTTTCTTCTAATTGTTCTTCGTCTTCAAGAACATTTTCTGTTTCAATTAGCTCATCTTCATCAACGACATCAGCAGACTCATCAACATCACTGCCGTTTTCATTAAGTTCTTTTTCTACCAGCTTTAGCTCTTCGTCTGCTTTTTTTCGTTTTTTTTCAGCTTGATCAAGCTGTTCTTGACTTAGCTCTCCAACATACATGGCATCGAGATCAACAATATCACGCAGGAGCATTTTTTCTTCAACCAAAGCATCATGCCAAGCAATGAGAGCTTTCATTGTCATAGGGCTTTCGCATAAACCGCCAATCATGACGCTACGACCAGCTTCTATGCGTTTTGCTATTGCTATCTCACCTTCTCTGGAAAGAAGCTCTACAGCCCCCATTTCACGAAGATACATGCGTACTGGGTCATCAGTTTTGCCAGCGTCGTCTAAAACATTGCCTTTAGCGTCTTTTTTTTCTTTTTCAACAGAGGCCCCTGCAGCAACATCTTCAGCTTCTTCATTCTCAATAAGATTAAGACCTATTTCAGAAAGCATAGACATAACGTCTTCTATTTGCTCAGATGAAGCTTTATCGTCAGGCAAAGCTTTGTTCAGTTCATCATAAGTGATGTACCCTTGCTCTTTACCCTTAGCGATAAGCTTTTTAACAGATGCACTTAACGTATCAATAACAGGACATTCAGAAGCCTCTCCTTGTTTCTTGGAAACATCAGCGGTTGTTGAAGCTTTTGCCGTCATGTGGAGTCTTCCTTTTATTAAAATCAAGTCCTACGCAAGTCAATTGCTATATAATACGCTTAAAAATTTGAGCTGATACTGACCATTAAGCAATAATAGTGAATCGTGTTCCTTTACACGTTTTTAGTGGTAGTTGTCAATATCTCACTTAGAAATAAAGGTTTTTTTATATTCCTTCTTCGTGTTTTTCTCGCATTTTTATCCGTTCTTCTCTAAGTATTTGAAGATGTTTCCACATACCTTCAAATGCTTCTGTGTCTTTCTCGGTTTCCATTGCTTTGGAAATCTCATTTATTTCTTTTGATAAAGCCGTTTCCTGCAAGCCTGTTACAAGTGCTTCAAGTTCACTATTGGCATCATCTAAAGACAAGTTTTTTTGTTCAATAATTTCAATATGCGTTTTTAGCTTATCAAGAGCTTTGTTATGCCCCGCCGTATGTATAGCATTATAAAGAGTTTGAAACGAATGGTCGGGATTATCAACAAGTTCGTTTATCAAAGCCTCTGCTATTTTATCAAACACAGGGTTATCGAATCTTAAGCGAGCATAATCTTCAAGCCAGTTTCCAGAAACCTCTGGACAACAAATAATGCACGCAAGAAGCTTTTTCCCTTCGTCTTTTCTAGGAAAGATTGCGGGAACTACAGAAGATACAGAATCTTCTTTATTCCAATATTTTTTATTACGAGTCGTTTGCGTATTTCTACGTTTTGATGAAAACATTTGCCACAAACGGTCTCGCAAATCCCTGCGGTAATATTGTTTAGTTATACTGTCTCCACTATCAGACACAGCATCGTTAATGCCTTTTTCAAGAGCATCACGTCTTTCAGGAGTGTCTACCTTAGGTCCGCTGAGCAGTTTTTTCCATACTACATCAGAAAGAGGAGCTGCCGCCCTTAGCAAATCACCAAAAGCAGCCGAGCCTTCTGTATGAATAAAATCATCAGGGTCGCTCCCATGAGGCAATATTGCAAAACGAAAGGAAATGCCTGGTTTTAATATAGGCAACGCTCTGTCGGCGGCTCTTAATGCGGCTCGCCTTCCTGCGTTATCCCCGTCAAAGCAAAGTATAGGCTCTGGAGAAATCCGCCATAATTCCTGCATCTGTGATTCTGTTAAAGCTGTTCCCAAAGGAGCTACACAATTTTCATAACCTGCTGAATTTAAAGCAATTACGTCCATGTAGCCTTCTGTAACTATAATTTCCTGTTTTTCAAACGCAGATTTTCTTGCCTGAGACAACCCATAAAGCACATGACCTTTGCTGAAAACAGGAGTCTCTGGAGAGTTTAGATATTTGGGCTGCCCATCACCCATGACTCTTCCGCCGAAAGCAATTACTCGATTTTTTCTATCTGTAATCGGAAAAATTATT
Source organism: Alphaproteobacteria bacterium (assembly GCA_030639035.1). GTDB lineage: Bacteria > Pseudomonadota > Alphaproteobacteria > DAOWDM01 > DAOWDM01 > DAOWDM01. Next base: position 2,735 of record DAOWDM010000004.1, on the reverse strand, counting down.
CGGTTGCGAAAGTAATCATATGGAGTCCTTCCGTCATCACGAATACTTATCAATCCAGCAGATGCCATACGTTCCTGTTCAATATTTTCACGTAAAAGCTCTGTTCTTAAAGCATTTCCTGCTGGAGCATAACCTAACCTAAAATGAGAAATCGTTTTTTCATCGAGTCCCCGTTTTTTTAGGTAATCCATAGCAGAACGCCCGACTGGAAGCCGCAGTTGTTTTTCAAAAAACAAGCAGGCTTTTTCTGTTACATCATAAAGAGTCGCCTGTTCTTTTGTTCGGGCAATTTGTTCTGGAGTGCTTTCAGGCATCTCAAGACCTGCCTCTGAAGCCAGTTTTTCAACAGCTTCAAGAAAAGACAGATTATTGATATTTATTTCAAAGTCAAAAATACTGCCGTGAGCTCCGCAACCAAAGCAATGATAGAAACCTTTTGCTTCATTTACAGTAAATGACGGTGTTTTTTCGTTGTGAAATGGGCATAGACCAGTATATTCACGCCCTTTCCGCGTAAGCTTAAGATGTTTTGAAATCACACCTGCCAAAGAAACTCTGGCTCTGATTTCATCTAGGAAACGCGGAGGAAAAGCCATGGTTTTATGAAAGTTTGCTTTTTATAATAGCTGAAGCTTTGCCAAAATCCATCTGACCCAAATACTGCTCCCGCAAAGACGACATAACACGCCCCATATCTTTTAGTTTTTCAGCACCTGCATCAGCAATGATTTTTTCAACAATGGCTTCCATTTCTTTTCCATCAATCTGCTTTGGTAAAAACTGATGAATAATTTCAATTTCAGCGAGTTCTTTTTCTGCTAACTCGGCTCGGTCGCCTTTTTCATAAACAGCAGCACTTTCACGACGCTGTTTAACCATGCCCTGAAGAAGCTTCAAGAGTTCTGTTTCACTGATTCCGCTGTCGTTATCTTCACTTCTTGCAGCAATATCACGGTCTTTAACTGCCGCAAGAATCAGACGCAATGTTGAAACTACAAGCTTGTTTTTCTCACGCATAGCTGTTTTTAGAGCATCATTTAGTTTCTGTCGCAGCATTTTAAGTTCCTTAAAAAATTATTAGAGCGACAAAAGATAAAACATTTATCTAAAAATAGCAAAGGTTTGAAATGATATCTTGAAATTGTATGGTTGCATGGCTTATCCTGTTTAGTCTTTTAGTAATTTAGAAAATGTTTGGAGTGTAGCTAATGCAAAGAGCCCCAATGACACCAGCTGGTCATTTAAGTCTCGAAAACGAGCTAAGACAGCTTAAAGGAGTTGAACGGCATAACGTTATAAAAGCAATTTCAGAAGCAAGAGAACATGGTGACCTGTCTGAAAATGCTGAATATCATGCAGCACGTGAAAAACAAAGCTTCATTGAAGGACGTGTAAAAATCATAGAAGACCTATTAAGTCGCTCTCAAGTAATTGATCCAACACAGTTCTCAGGCACAAAAATCAGGTTTGGAGCAACTGTAATAATAGCTGACGAAGACACTGACGAAGAATCAAAATATAAAATCGTTGGACAGCATGAAGCCAATATTAAAAAAGGGCTTATTTCTTTAACATCTCCAATAGGCAGGTCTTTAATAGGAAAAGAAATAGAAGACTCCATCGAAGTCAGCACACCAAGCGGTGTAAAAACCTATGAAGTTGTTGATGTGAAATATATCTAAGGAGTTATTTATATTGCCGAATATACAAACAAAAGCCTTAATCATAGGTTCAGGACCTGCTGGTTATACTGCAGCGATATATGCAGCAAGGGCGGGGCTTGAGCCTGTTCTGGTTACTGGAAGCCAGCTAGGTGGACAGCTTACGGTTACTACAGAAATTGAAAACTTCCCAGGTTTTCCAAAAGCTGTTGGCGGCATGTGGCTGACAGAACAAATGGAAGAGCAGGCAAAAAACGTTGGTGCAAAAATCATTAACGATGAAATCATTGAAGCTAATCTTTCAAAACGACCTTTTGTTTGCAAAGGTGATTCTGGCAACTCTTATGCTAGCGATACAGTCATTATTGCTACTGGAGCATCTGCAAGATGGCTTGGAATTGAAAGCGAAGAAAAATACAAAGGGCTTGGAGTTTCAGCCTGTGCCACTTGCGACGGCTTTTTCTTCCGCAATAAAGAAGTCTGCGTAATCGGCGGAGGAAATGCTGCTGTAGATGAAGCTCTTTATCTAGCAGGACTCGCCTCAAAAGTTACGCTTGTTCACCGCAGAAATGAACTCCGTGCAGAAAAAATCATGCAGAAACGACTGCTTGAAAATCCAAAAATCGATGTTGTATGGAATAATGTTCCTGATGAAATTCTTGGTGAGAAGCCACCTGTTGGAGTTACTGGGATAAGACTGAAAAATGTCAAAACGGGCAAAAAAACCGACCTAGCAGTTGATGGAATCTTTGTAGCAATCGGACATAAACCAAACACAGGCATTTTTAAAAACCAGCTTGATATGGACGAAACTGGCTACGTAATTACCAAACCAGACACCACTGCAACAAGCATAAAAGGTATATTTGCTGCAGGAGACGTACAAGACAAAATCTACCAACAAGCAGTAACCGCAGCAGGAACAGGCTGTATGGCAGCCCTAGAAGCCGAAAAGTTTTTAGCGGAAAATTAGGTTGTGCAAAAAAAACTTGCATTAGACGAAACAAATGAGTATGCTGTATTTAAGTTAGTGAATTTATAAAGGAGATTGTAAGATGGCTAATCATGAAAAAT
>DAOWDM010000167.1 GCA_030639035.1 Alphaproteobacteria bacterium | reverse complement strand
GTCTCTATCTTTTTCAGACTGACGCTTATCGTGTTTTTTCTTGCCTTTGGCGATTCCAAGCTCAACTTTTGCAATTCCTCTATTATTAAAATAAAGGCTCAAAGGAACTACTGTTGCTCCTTCTCTGTTAATTGCACCCATAAGTTTGTTCATTTCTTTTTTGTGAAGAAGAAGCTTTCTTAACCTGCGAGCTTCATGCCCAAAATGACCGCCTGCTGAATATTCTGCTATATAGACATTTTGAAGATATAGCTCTCCACCCATCTCAACAGCATATGATTCTGAAATATTAGCACGTCCAAGACGTAAAGATTTAACTTCTGTCCCAAGAAGCATAATGCCAGCCTCAATCTTATCTTCAATTGTAAAATTGTGATAAGCCTTGCGGTTTCTGGCTACAGTACCGTGTGAGATTACAGATGATTTTTCTTTTTTAGCCATTGCTCTTTTATAGAATGCCTGTAATTTTCATAGCATTCTTAACCTTTTCTTTTGAAACGTCAGAAATTTCGCAAAGAGGAGGACGGAGATATGGGGAGCATTTACCCATAAGACTTAATGCGTATTTCACTGGACATGGATTGCTTTCAACAAACATCGCATCATGCAAAGGCATTAATTTGTCTCGCAGTTCAAAAGCCTTGTCAAAATCACCATCAGCCCAAGCCTTATGTAAATCTGAACACATTTTAGGAGCAACATTCCCTGTAACAGAAATACAGCCATGCCCTCCCTGAGCAAGAAAAGCTGTAACAGTCGCATCTTCACCTGACAGCTGACAGAAATCTTTCCCTATTGCCAGCCTTGTTTCCAAAGGACGAGCCAAATCAGCTGTAGCATCTTTTACACCAACAATATTCGGCAGTTTTGAAAGCCTTGCCATAGTCTCAATAGACATATCAGCAACACTGCGGCATGGAACATTATATATAATAATAGGAAGCTCTACAGCATCATTAACAGCCTTGAAATGCTGATACAAACCTTCCTGTGAAGGCTTGTTGTAATAAGGCATGACTATTAAAGCAGCATCTGCACCAGCGTCCTTTGCATATTCAGTCATATGAATAGTTTTTTCAGTACAGTTCGAACCTGTACCTGCTATTACAGGGACTCTTTTATTAGAAGCTTCAACGCATAATTTTATAACACGCATCGATTCTTCTTTAGTAAGTGTCGGAGATTCGCCTGTTGTTCCACAAGGAACTAAAGCATCAGTTCCCTGTTCTATCTGCCACTCAACAAACTCCTGATATGCTGTCCCATCAACTTTACAGTCCTTAAAAGGAGTTATAAGGGCAGTAATCGCTCCTTTAAACATTGTATACTCCACGTTTTATTATTTAGCGTTAGCTTTGGCTTTTTTTCCAAACTTACTATTTTCAAGATTTTTTAAAGATAAAGACTCTTTTTTATCAACATTAATATTAGAAACTTTTCCTGATATTTTACTTAAACGTTCATCTGTAAGCATCAAGTCAGAAACTCCCTGTTCCGCAGGTATAGGGTCAGCCATATGACGGCAAAGCCCTTCTACGAACGCACCTGGTTCAATTGCAAGACTTTCATGTGTAATATCGCCTGCCATACGAGCTGTGCTAGCAAGAAAAATCGATTTTGCTAAAACCTGACCTGTGATTGAACCATGAATACGTACAATATCGGCTCTAACACTTCCAAGAACACAACCATCAACACCTACAAGAAGACTGTGACATCTAATATCACCTTCGACTTTACCATCTACCTGAATTTCACCTTCACTTATCATATCACCAGTAATAATCAAGTCTGCACTGATAATAGAAGGTGCTGAAATTTTTTTCTCAACTGATGAGTTTTCACCGTTTTTTGAAGAATCTTTATTTTGCTTTGAAAACATTTTTCTCAACTCTGACAAATCTTATTGGGTTAACAGGTTTTCCGTCTATTCGTATTTCATAATGCAAATGCGAACCAGAACTACGACCAGTACTTCCAAATAAGCCTATTTTTGCACCAATGTCTACAACATCGCCTCTTTTTACGAATATTTTTTTCAAATGAGCATAGCGAGTTCTAAAGCCCATTTCATGTTCTATTTCTATTGCATTTCCGTACCAGCCCCATTTTCCTGCTCTTACGACTTTTCCAGAAGCTGTTACATAAACTGGAGAACCATTTCTTCCAGCCAAATCAACACCTTCATGTCTTGCTCTTTTTCCATT
>DAOWDM010000200.1 GCA_030639035.1 Alphaproteobacteria bacterium | reverse complement strand
GTGCAGTTTGTGGCAAGGGACCACGTGCTGGTCGCAGCATATCAAGGCGGGGCTTGGCCAAGAAAAAAGGTGGCGTCGGACGGCGAATCACCGGAGTGGCTAAGCGCAGATTTTTACCTAATTTGCATGAAGTTTCACTGCTGAGTGAAGCTCTTGGAACAACGGTAAACATGCGTGTTTCCGTAAAAGGAATGCGTACAGTAGAACATAACGGCGGGTTAGATTCTTATGTACTTAACACACCTGTTCGTAAGCTTACTGACGAGTCTATTCGTATAAGACGCCGTGTTAAAAAAGCTTTAAAAAACAAAGAAGCTGTAGCTAGCTAATAGCTTCAACGGTTTAATTGTTAAAAAACGCCGTTCGTTTATTCGAGCGGCTTTTTTTATGTTTTGTTGTGAAAAAAACATGATTGAAAATTAGTCAACAGAACCTAGTTTATAATTTATAGACAAATTAAAAGAAATAAGTTACTTTGATACAGGTAAGCATGTTTTTTATTTAATATGAGGTATGATATAATGTCTAATAAAGGTGCGATTAAAGCTATTGAGCGTGGTATTAAAGCTGGTTATCCAGGAGTACCTGGACAAATTGAAACTCTTGAACCAGAAACAATTGAAGCTGTAAAAGAATGGCTGGCAAAAGAAGTTAAAAAAGAAACAGACAACGGAAAAAACTTTGAAAGCATTGTTCGGGGCAATTGTAATGACGAGTCGAATCCAAAATTAAAAAACTATAATCTCAACGTTAAAGATTGGATTGACGGAGTTAAGACAACAAAAGGAGAAAAAAACATTCAAGACCTTGAGATTATAAGAAGTCCATGGAAAGATGCAGCAGCTAAGACTTCTGAAATTCAACAGCATTTGCTTTTACAGGCAAAAACAAAAGCAAAAGAAAGATAATTTCTGAAGACCATTATTAAAAAAGCTGTGTTAAATGAAACTGTTGCTAAAAACACCACTCTGCTGTCGTCTTCCTCCCAGCTCGTCATACTCGAATTTTTAATTTCAGGTATCCAGTCTTTCTTAAAAAGATTCTGGATTCCCAGCCTTTGGCTGAGAATGACGGCGAGGGGTCGCTTACGCTCGCAATAACAGTGCTAAATGCTCTAATGTGTCAAATAGCAACAGTTTCATATAACACAGCCTTACTTTTCTATCATAGAAGAATTGAACTGTTGTGTTACTCGTACAAAAGTTGTTCTTTTGCTTATTTCTTTTAGTGTCCTAGCTCCTACATAAGTGCATGTTGAGCGAAGACCGCCAAGAATTTCCTGTACAGTATTTCTTACAGAGCCACGATATTCTGTTTTTACAGTTCGTCCTTCACTGGCTCGATATTCGGCAACGCCTCCAGCGTATTTTTTCATAGCTGTATCTGAGCTCATACCATAGAAACATTTGTATTTTTTCTCTGGATTGTTTTCATCAACAATAATTTCTCCTGCTGATTCGTCATGTCCTGCAAGCATTCCGCCAAGCATTACAAAATCTGCTCCTGCTCCAAATGCTTTTGATACATCTCCAGGGCAAGTGCAGCCACCGTCAGAAATAATATGACCACCAAGACCATGGGCAGCGTCAGAACATTCAACAATTGCAGATAACTGAGGATATCCTACACCTGTTTTAATTCTTGTAGTGCATACAGAGCCTGGACCAATTCCAACTTTTACAATATCAGCACCAGACATAATCAGCTCTTCAGTCATTTCCCCTGTAACAACGTTACCTGCGATAATGATTTTTGAAGGGTATTTGTCTCTTATTTTACGAACGAAATCTACAAAATGCTGGCTATAACCGTTAGCTACATCAATGCAAATGAATTTCAAATCAGGAGTTTTCTCGATGATGATACCAATCCTGTCTAAATCTTTATCAGAAATACCTGTAGATATTGCAAGGTGCTGATAATCATTTTTTTGCCTTGATTCGTTAAATTTCCCCCAATCTTCTATGCTGTAATGCTTATGAATACAGGTGAACATATCGAACTGTCTCAAAGCATTGAACATTTCAAATGTTCCGATAGTATCCATATTGGCAGCCATAATTGGAACGCCTGTCCATGAAACGCCAGAGTTTCTAAAAGTAAAAGTCCTACGCAGTTCGACTTCTGACCTTGATTTTAGAGTGCTTCTTTTAGGTCTGAATAGAACATCTTTGAAATCTAGCTTTATATCTTGTTCAATTCTCATTTTGATATATCCAATGTAATTTGAGAAAAATAACGTTACCTTAAACTTACGAAAGAAAGCTGACAACTGCAACTAAATCTGATAGAAAAAGCTGTGAAAAACATTGAAACAAAAACAAAACCCTCTGCTAGAATGCACTTTAATGCTTTTATAGCTGTTTCTTTTCTTGCTCATTTTTTGTTTTTGGCTTTTCTTTTTCCATCTCAAACAATGGAAAATTTAGGAACACCAAATATTGTTGTTATGAGCCTTTATGGTTCTGGAACGGGAGCAGCAAAAGAAGGTTTTGCAAAAGAGCAATCGATAATAGAGGAAACAACTGCTTCTGAAACAGAATCTATACTTGAAAAACCTGCCCCAAGACCTGCAAAAAAACCGACAATAAAAGAAAAAGTTTCTATAGATGCTCAAAAAGCAGGCAATTACGGTGTGAATAATTATGGCGATGGGAATCTTCTTATTGGAACAGTCAAAGGAGGAGCTTCTTTTGGCAAGACTGGAAGCGGTGGAGCAGAAATCAAACGCTACCTTTCTATATTAAATAAGATTATTCAGAAAAAATTGTATTATCCGTCTTTTGCAAAGGAACGTTTGGAAGAAGGAATAGTCAGACTCCGCATGCAAATTAGCAGTTCAGGTCATCTGGATTCGGTTGAAATTGTCTCAGGAAGCGGATTCAATATTCTTGATAAAGGAGCATTAAAAACAGCAAGACAGTCTTTCCCTCCCCCGCCTTTTGGAAAAATAACCGTTGAAATTCCAGTTAGATATAACATCAGGAAATAAATCTAATTAGAACCAACTTTGGTGTCAGTTCCATATGGGTTTTCTGTGTAATAACATGACACTGCCCCTAGAGTATTGTAACAATGTGGCACTCTTGGTGGTTTAGGAGGTTCTTTTACAGGGAAATCTTTGCAGTAGTCACTGCCGTCCTGTGATTTTAATATAGAGCAGTCTTTTTTTGTTGTTGCTGTCATCATATGGTCAACAAGTGTTTTGTCTGTATTGATAAGAGTTACAACGTCTAAAGCAATAATAGCTGGTATTTTAGCTAGACCGAAAGGAGGTTCTACTGCACCATAGGTGTTTCCAGCACATGCTGTTAGCAGTGAAAAACACAGCATTAAAGCTGGAATTTTCCAGTATTTTATTTTTATTTT